>CALWQE010000145.1 GCA_944383605.1 uncultured Lachnospiraceae bacterium | reverse complement strand
TGTGGCGGCGGGACTTTATCCGGAAAATGGCGGGATACTGGAATCGGGAACCGTATCCTTGTACGGCCGTGAAATAAGCAGTATGGAACCCCAGAGCCGGGCGGCCTGGATTTCTATGATGTTTCAGAATCCTGATCTTCAGTTCTGCATGGATACCCTGCGCAAGGAGATGCGGTTCTGCCTGGAAAATATCCGGACGCCCCGGGAGGAGATGGACGGCAGGATTGAGGAGACAGCCGGGCGGCTGGGTCTGTCGGCTCTGCTGGACAGGAAGCTGCATACCCTCTCCGGCGGGGAGAAGCAAAAAGGGGCGCTGGCCTGTCTGGCGCTCCTGGATTCCCGATGCTGGCTGCTGGTCGAGCCGTTTGCCAATATTGACCCGGCCTCGGCGGCGGAGCTGGTAAAGCTGCTGGCGAAGATTAAGAAGGCAGGAAAGACGATCATTGCCATCGACCACAAAATGGATTACTGGACAGAGCTGGCAGATGAAATCATCGTGCTGGGGAAAGGCGGACAGATCAGAGCCAGAGGAATCACCAGGGAGAACCTGGAGGAGTACAGGGAGCTGTTTGCCCGGGAGGGACTGTTCTGGCCCGGCAGCGCCAAAGGAAAAGAGACCGGGCAGGCAGAGCTTTTGCGGAAGGCAGAAAAAGGCAGAAAAGGCAGCGAAGCGGTTATGGTATTTTCCGGGCTGCGGGCAGGGCTGGACGGAAAGAAGAAGGGGCTGTTCCGGCGGGAAAAGAAACCGGAATCCTGGATCTCTTACGGCAGCGGAGCGATCGAGAAGGGGACGCTGACCGCGCTGCTGGGGCCTTCCGGCAGCGGGAAAACCACCTTTTTCCGGACGCTGCTGGGGCAGCAGGCGTATCAGGGAACGATTCGGCTGGATGGGCAGGAGCTTCGGCGGATGAAGGAGCGGGAACTGTTTGCCCGGGCAGGGATCGTATTTCAGAACCCGGCCAATCAGTTTGTCACCCAGAACGTGCTGGAGGAGACCCAGGCCGGGCTGAAGGCGTGGAACAAAACGCTGACGCCGGAACAGCTGACAGAGGAGGCGCTGAGTCTGCTGGAGGAATTTCAGCTGAAGCGCTGCCGGAAATATTCCCCCTATATGCTGAGCCAGGGGCAGCAGCGCCGGCTGGCGGTGCTGGCTATGCTGGCGGGAAAACAGGAGGTGCTTTTGCTGGATGAGCCTACCTACGGCCAGGATGGCCGCTCTGCCGGTGAAATTATGGAGAAGCTGTCCCGGCGGGCGAAAGAGGGGCTGGCGGTAGTCTTTTCCACCCATGACCGCCAGCTGGCCCAGGCGTGGGCTGATCGGATCTGGGAGCTGACAGAGGAAGGAATCCGGGAGGTGACGGAATGAAGCTGGAAAAATTGAATCCATTCTGTAAAGCCCTGGCCATTCTGGCTGTGGGACTCCTTCTGTCCTTCAGCTATTCGCCCAGGCTGAACTTTGCTGTGTTCGGACTTTCGGCAGCGGGGATCCTTTTTTTTACCAACGCCAGAAAAGAGCTGCTGGCGAAGCTGCTGGCCCCGGCTCTGCTGGCGGCGGCCGCCCTGTTTATGACCGGATTTCTCTTCTCTGCCGGCAGCGGGACGGAAGGAGAGCTGCTGTCGGCCGGTACCGGCTACAATTTCTCTGCGGCGGTCAATGCCTCCCGCTCTTTGTATAACGGGATTCAGCTGGCGGGCAGAGTGCTGGCTTTTGCCGGGATCGGACTGCTGTTTGCTCTTTCCACAGACGGGGAAGAATTTATCGGCAGCCTGATGCATCAGTGCCATCTGCCGCCGAAATTCGCCTATGGGATTCTGGCTGCCTTTCACCTGATGCCAATGATGGCAAAGGAGCTGAGAGACGCCAGGCTGGCCTTCCGGGTCAGAGGGGTGAGGCTGCCGGCCTTTTCCCTGAAGCCGGTATTTGCCATGATGGTCAATTCTGTCCGCTGGTCAGAAAGCGTGGCCATGGCGATGGAATCCAAAGGCTTTTCCGGCACAGGGGACAGAACCTATTATCATGTGACCCGTGTCCGCTGGTATGATATCCTCTTTCTGGCGGCGGCGGTGGGCTGCACGATTGTGGGGATGGCCCTTCTGCGGTAAAGGGTTTTTGCCGCCCATATCTGATATATTACATTATATAAGAGTCTGCTCTTGACAGAGCAGACTTTTTTGTGCGATAATTAGATAGCACGCTATGAATTATGGACAGGAGGCGGTGAGAAGGTTTTTTTTGAAAAGAGGTGAGTAAAAGTGCCGGATGGAAGAGACTGTTTTGGGCGCCTGTTTAAACAGATTTATACGCTGTTTGAGGTGAATTTCATCAGAAGTACAAAGCAGAAACAGGTGACGCCCGCCCAGATGGATATTTTGTTTTTCCTTTTGTCCAGAAAAGACCAGGAAGTGACCCAGAAGGATATTGAGACAGCGCTGCGGCTGTCCAATCCCACAGTGACCGGACTTCTGAACAGAATGGAAGAGAAGGGGTTGATCCGCCGGGTGAAAAAGGAACAGGATAAACGGTACCGAATGATCCAGATGACCGACCAGAGCCGGGATTACATGGCATACCTGCGTTATGCCCGCCAGAAGGGCGAGGAAAACATGGTAAGGGGGATGACGCCGGAGCAGGTCGAAACGCTGCGGTCATTATTGAAAATGGTTTTGAAAAATCTCACAGAGGAAGAAAAACCATGAAAAATCATTAAGAAACAAATTGGAGGCAAGACTATGGTAAAAAAGTTGTTGAGCCATGTGGGGGAATTTAAGCGGGATTCCCTGCTGGCGCCGCTGTTTGTCAGCGGAGAAACCATATTGGAAGTATTGATTCCGTTTATGATGTCATCCATCATCGACGATGGTCTGAATACAGGCAATATGGGTTATGTGTACAAAACAGGGGCGCTGATGCTGGTGATGGCTATGCTCTCCCTGGCCTGCGGTATCCTGGCAGGGCGGTACGCGTCAAAGGCGTCCACCGGGGTAGCGCGGAACCTGAGAAAAGCAATGTATGATAATATTCAGGAATTTTCCTTCGCGAATATTGATAAGTTTTCCACCGCGGGACTGATTACCCGTCTGACCACTGACGTAACCAACGTGCAGAACGCCTATCAGATGGTGATCCGGATGTGCGTCCGTTCTCCGCTTATGATGGTATTTTCCATGATTATGTGTATCTATCTGAATCCTGAGCTGTCTATGATTTTCCCGGTAGCGCTGGTATTTCTGGCTGTTGCCCTTGGAACGATTATGGTAAGGGCTCATGGCTATTTCAGAAAGTTATTCCATAAATATGACGATCTGAATGCATGTATTCAGGAAAATGTAACGGCGATCCGTACAGTAAAGGCTTATGTGCGGGAGGATTTTGAGACGGAAAAGTTTAAGGAAGAGTCCCGCTGGATTCAGTTCTTATCTGTCTGTGCTGAAAAGCTGCTGGTTCTGAACGGGCCGATCATGCAGACGACGATGTATACCTGTACGCTGCTGCTCTCCTGGCTGGGCGCTCACATTATCGTAGGGGGAGGCATGGGAACCGGCGCGCTGATGAGTATGTTTACATACTCCACCCAGATCCTGTCCAACCTGATGATGATCTCCATGGCGTTTAACATGATTGTTATGGCCAGATCCTCCGGCGACCGTATCGTGGAGGTGCTGGATGAGAAGAGCAGCCTGACAAACGGTTCTGATCCGATCGAAGTGGTTCCCGACGGCTCCATCGAGTTCTGTGACGTCAGCTTCCAGTATTTTAAGGGCGAGGGAAAGAAGGTGCTGGATCATATCAACTGCCGTATCGAGTCAGGACAGACCATCGGCATCGTAGGCGGAACCGGCAGCTCCAAGTCGACTTTCGTGCAGCTGATTCCCCGGCTCTATGACGTGACCGAGGGCTGTGTGAAGGTAGGCGGCATCGACGTCAGGGACTATGATATGGAGGCGCTCCGGCATCAGGTAGCCATGGTGCTCCAGAAAAACGAGCTGTTTTCCGGTACGATTAAAGATAACCTCCGGTGGGGCAAGGAGGACGCGACAGATGAAGAAATTGAAACCGCCTGCCGCCATGCCCAGGCCCATGAATTTATTGAAAAGATGCCGGACGGCTACGATACTTATATTGAACAGGGCGGAACCAACGTATCCGGCGGACAGAAGCAGCGTCTGTGCATCGCCCGGGCGCTGATTAAGAAACCCAAGATTCTGATTCTGGATGATTCCACTAGCGCGGTAGATACCCATACCGACGCGCTGATCCGCCAGGCCTTCGCCCAGGATATCCCCAATACCACAAAGCTGATTATCGCTCAGAGAATCTCTTCTGTGCAGGACGCTGACAAGATCATCGTTCTGGATCAGGGACGGATCAACGGCTTCGGCACCCATGAGGAGCTGCTGAAGAACAATGAGATTTACCGGGATGTATACGAATCCCAGATGAAGGGAGGGGAAGAAGAATGAGCGGAAATGTGCGTGAAGTAAAGGGGCCGGGGCCGAGAGGCCGGGCTGTGCCGGGCGGCGAGAAGGCAGAGCATCCGATCAGAGCGCTGATGCGTCTGCTGCGCTATGTGTTAAAATTTTATAAAGTACAGTTTGCATTTGTAGTAGTCGCAATTATCATTAGCGCTTCTGTAGGCGTAATCGGCAACCTGTTTTTGCGGACGCTGATCGATACTTATATTGTACCCTTCATCGGCCAGGAGTCGCCGGATTTCGGCCCTCTGATGCGGGCCCTGCTGACGATGGCGGCCATTTATTACAGCGGCGTCATTGCGACCTATACCTACAGCAGAATTATGATCAATGTATCCACGGGTACCCTGAAGCGGATCCGGGACGATATGTTTGTCCATATGGAATCTCTGCCGATCCGGTATTTTGACACCCATGCCCATGGCGATATCATGAGCTGCTATACCAATGATACCGATACCCTGCGGCAGATGATCAGCCAGAGTATGCCCCAGATGATCGCTTCTTCCATTACGCTGATCACGACCTTTGCTTCCATGGTTATCCTCAGCCCGCTGCTGACGGTTCTGATTATTGTCATGGCCTTTATCATGCTGAGTGTGACGAAGAAGGTAGGCGGCCGCAGCGGCGTTTATTTCCGGGCGCAGCAGAAAAACCTGGGCAAGGTAAACGGCTACATCGAGGAAATGATCAATGGCCAGAAGGTAGTAAAGGTATTCTGCCATGAGGAAAAGGCAAAGAAACAGTTTGACCAGCTGAATGAGATGCTTTATGAAAGCTCGGACAAGGCCCATACAATGGCCAATGTGCTGATGCCTATCATGGGCAATATCGGCTATATCAATTATGTGCTGACCACAGTGCTGGGCGCGCTGATGGCGATGACCGGCATCGGCGGCATGACCCTGGGCAGCCTGGCGTCCTTCCTGCAGATGACCAGAATGTTCAATATGCCGATCAGCCAGATCTCCCAGCAGTTTAACTTTATCGTTATGGCGCTGGCCGGCGCGGACCGTATCTTTACTCTGCTGGATGAGAAGCCGGAGGACGATGACGGCTATGTGATGCTGGTAAACGCAAAGGAAGACGAGCAGGGCAATCTGACGGAATCCGACAGCCGCACCGGGCTGTGGGCGTGGAAGCACCGCCATGGAGACGGCACTGTGACATATCGGAAGCTGGCCGGGGACGTGGTGATGGAGCATGTCAATTTCGGATATACCGATGAAAAGATCGTGCTGCATGATATCAGCCTGTACGCGAAGCCGGGCCAGAAGGTAGCTTTCGTAGGCGCTACCGGCGCAGGCAAAACGACTATTACCAACCTGATTAACCGGTTTTACGATATTCAGGAGGGCAAGATCCGCTACGACGGCATTAATATCCAGAAGATTAAGAAAGCAGATCTGCGCCGTTCCCTGGGCATGGTGCTCCAGGATACCCACCTGTTTACCGGTACGGTAATGGAAAATATCCGGTTTGGGCGGCTGGACGCGACAGATGAAGAGGTCATTAAGGCGGCAAAGCTGGCCAATGCTCATGACTTCATCGAGAAGCTGCCGGATGGCTATAACACGATTCTGACCGGGGACGGCGCCAGTCTTTCCCAGGGACAGCGTCAGCTGCTGTCCATCGCCCGGGCGGCTATCGCTGATCCGCCTGTGCTGATTCTGGATGAGGCTACCTCCAGTATTGATACCCGGACAGAGCGGATCGTACAGGAAGGTATGGATCATCTGATGGAGGGCAGAACGGTATTCGTAATCGCCCACAGGCTGTCTACTGTCCAGAACTCTAATGTCATTATGGTTCTGGAGCAGGGCACCATTATTGAGAGAGGCAGCCATGAAGAGCTGATCGCTCAGAAAGGAAAATATTACCAGCTGTATACAGGCGCTTTTGAGCTGTCCTGACATTCGGCTGAAAGTACGGCGTCCGGCCTGTGATGAAATCAGGCCGGACGTCTTTTTTACTGTTTTTTTGCCGTTTGGCACAGAGCAGGGAGGCATAAACCGCCATAGGACTGATTTCTGATTGACATTCCGTTTTTCTGTGCTATAATAACAATATGATATCAAAAAGATATCAAAAATATTCTTATATGGCGTTCAGCCGGGAGGTATTTATGAGTGAAGATGGAAAAATGATGAAAGGAAGAAATGTGGAGCAAAAGGAACTCCGGCCTATGGCAGGCGGGATAGGGCTTCTGGGAGAGCTGGTTCTGCTGGCTTTGTCAGTGCTGGCATTTGTGGGAGCTTCTGTAAATTATGAAAAAATCCCTTCTGCGGTATTCGGCTTTCTGATTGCCGCCGGCATTGTGGGCTGTATTGCGTTCTGTATTCTGCTGGGAGGCTTTCGGATCGTGAATCCGAAGGAGGCGCTGGTTTTAACATTGTTCGGGAAATATCACGGTACCGTTCTGAAAGAAGGATTTTATTTTGTGAATCCCTTTTGCTCGGGCGTAAATCCTACAACCCGTCCAACGATGTCTGTTTCTACAGGAAATGTATCATTTTCTTCCAATACAACAAGAAAAACGGTTTCCCTGAAAACGATGACTTTGGATAATGAGAAACAGAAGGTAAATGATGAACTGGGCAATCCGATCATTATCGGCGCGGTGGTGATCTGGAAGGTGGTGAATCCTACAAAGGCGGTATTCCAGGTGGAAAATTATAAATCCTACCTGTCGATCCAGTGCGATTCCATCATCCGGAATGTGGCCAGAACCTATCCTTATGACGATGTGGACGAGGACAGTATCGGGGAGAAGAGCCTGCGGGGCAGCAGCCAGGAGGTAGCGGAGCGGATGAAGGAAGAGCTGCAGGAGCGGGTAGAGATCGCCGGCATCGAGGTGATGGAGGTGAAAATCACCCATCTGTCCTATGCGCCGGAGATCGCGGCAGCCATGCTCCAGAGGCAGCAGGCCGCGGCGATTATCGCAGCCCGGCAGAAAATCGTAGAGGGGGCTGTCAGCATGGTAGAGATGGCGATTAAGAAGCTGAATGAAAACGATGTGGTAGATCTGGATGAAGAGCGCAAAGCCGCTATGGTCAGCAATCTGATGGTGGTGCTTTGCGGCAACAAAGACGCTCAGCCGGTGGTAAACAGCGGAACGATTTATTAAATCCGGGAGGTGAGAGGCGGAAGTGGAAAAGAAGACAGGCGAAAAGGAAAAGGCAAAAAAGCAGGTGCCGCTGCGTCTTTCCGCCTCTCTGTATAATGAGCTGGCGGCATGGGCGGAGGACGATTTCCGCTCTGTAAACGGGCAGATCGAGTGGCTTCTGACAGAATGCGTCAGGTGGAGAAGAAAGCACCGGAAGGAACCGGAAGAGTAAAGACCGGGATGGCATGGCTGAACTGCTGCGGATAAAATGTAACAAAATCGTAAAATCATTGACGATTAAAATGTGATATGCTATAACAAAGTCTGAAAGTCGGACGAAGAGGTTTAAGTTTGGAAATTTATTTCCAAATCTGCCTCGATGACGCGGCAAGAGCGTCAAGAAGGAGGTAATTATGAAGATCAGAACCACTTTATTTTCTGTGGTTGCGGCAGGTCTTATGGCAGTCATGCTTCCCGGCGTTTCGTCCAGAGCGGAGGGAGCGGTCGCGGCTAAGGACAGCGTAATAGCAGAAGGCGTCTACATAGGAGATATTGATGTCAGCGGCATGACGGAAAATGAGGCAAAAGAAGCCGTTGACCAGTATGTGGAAGAAATCGAGCAGGGAGAAATAGAGGTGGAGGCCAACGGAGAAAGCGCCTCTGTCACAATGGCGGAGCTGGGGCTGTACTGGGCCAACCGCGAAGCGGCGGAGGAAGCTGTCACGCTGGGAAAGACCGGAAATATTATCAGACGGTATAAAGATCTGACCGCTCTGGAGCATGAGAACCATGTTTATGACATTGAAGTGGCCCTGGATGAGGACAAGGTCAGCGATTTTGTGGAGGAGGAGATCACAGCCTTCGACCAGGAGGTGGTAGAGCCTGACCTGGAGCGGTCCGGCGGCAAGTTCCATATTACGGAGGGAGCCTCCGGTATCCTGGTGAACGCTGCGGCTACAGAGGCAGCCATCCAGGAGGCGGTGGAGAATGCGGAGAGCTACCGGAACATGAAGGTGGAAGCGGTATGCGAGGTGACAGAGCCGGAGCATGACGCTTCTGAGCTGGAGATGGTGCAGGATGTGCTGGGCAGCTATACCACCACCTATAACGCAGGAAATGTGGGACGTACCCAGAGCCTGGAGCTGTCCACCCGCCGGCTGAACGGCGTTTTAATCTATCCGGGAGAGACGATTTCTGTTTCGACCCTGATGGGCGAGCGAAGTGAAGCGGGCGGTTATGCTTCCGCAGAAGGATATGAAGGAACCAGGACGGTGGATATGGTTGGCGCCGGTATCTGCCAGACTGCCACGACCCTTTACTGTGCCAGCCTGTATTCCGAGCTGGATGTAGTCGAGAGAAGAAACCATACCAAGATCGTCAATTATGTCCCCTACTCTATGGACGCTACCATATACGCCGGGGCAGATTACCGGAATCCCAATACGGATCTGAAGCTGCGCAACGGATTTGATTATCCGGTTTATATCGAGGCAAGCGCCAGCGGCGGCAGATGTTCCTTTACCATTTACGGATATGATGAAAATCCCGGGCGGGAGGTGGAATTTATCCCGACTACCCTGGAGGAAACTTACCCGACAGAAGTAACCTATGTGGAAGACCCCAGTCAGCCGGTAGGATATTCTGTGAAAACCCAGAGCGCTTACCCCAGAGTGGTGGCGACCCTGACTAAGGTTGTGACCCAGAACGGCGTTGAGGTGGAGCGGACAGTGCTCCATACGGACAAGTATAAGATGGCCCAGGAGGAATGGGTGATTGGTACGGCAGGCCAGCCTGCAGACGGAACTCAGCCTGCAGACGGAACCCAGCCCGCGGACGGCAGCCAGCCGGCGGATGGAACCCAGTCCGCAGACGGCAGCCAGCCGGCAGAAACCCAGCCTGCAGACGGCAGCCAGCCGACAGAAACCCAGCCGGCTCAGACACAGCCTGCGGAGGGGACGCAGCAGTAAAGACGTATATTTTCGTCCAGAGGCCGATACGGCCCGGACGCTTCCCCGCAGGGGACAGGAAAAAAGAAGCGGTTGCTTGTCTTCCACATGCGACCGCTTCTTTTCTGCCCGAATATGCGAAGCTCCTGAACGAAATCTTCATAAAATCATAAGAATTGCTTTCATGGAATTTAAAACCAGCCTGCTATATTAGGTACAACAGCAGAAAGGCATTGAAATTTTTAAAAAAAAGTAATAGGATATTGTATTGCAGAATATAATGAAGATAGCGAGGATTGGTGTTTTATGAAGAAGTTTTGGACAAAAGCCGGTGTATTTTTAGCTGTCTGTATTCTTGCGGCGGGCATATCTGCGGCGGGATTCCGTTTTGCAAAGGATGAGCTGTCTCAGTATGTGAACCGCCAGGTGGATCTGAAAATAGAAGAGCTGTCTACGGAACTGCAGGAGGCGGCCGCTTATGAGAGCGGACAGGATTCGGCCGGGCAGGAGACTTCGGAAGCCGAGACAGCCCGGGAGACTTCCGGGGCTGAAACTTCTCAGGCCCAGACAGAAGCAGCAGAGGCCAGCGCGCAGCCTGAGAAAGAGGAGGCCCAGGCGGAATTTATTCTGCCCCGGGTTATGTATTTCCAGAAGACAGACGAGGATCAGCAGTATAACATTTATTCGAAAAATATTACCTCCGGGGAATATGATGTATTTGAAGTGACAGCCCATGAGGGAACCCAGCTGAACAGCTGCTACCGGGTACAGACGGCAGAGCTGAAGGAGCTGCTCTTTGAAGCAAATCTGCGGCTGTTTGACGCCAACAATGAAATCGTAGCCAGCCAGGGGCTGATTATGAATTTTGTGGAGCAGCAGTCGGAGGATGAAATTAATCTGATGTGCATCGGGGACAGCTGGACAGAGATGGGCCAGTATTGTGCCAGAATCCGGGATCAGGTCGATGGCCTGAACCTGCTGGGCGTGATGGAGCGGCCAGGGGAAAACCTGCCCCGGATCGGTCATGGAGGCTGGTCGCTGGATCAGTACATGCACCGGTTTATGACAGATCTGGACAGTCCCTTCCTCTTTCCCCAGGGCGTCAGCGGCAGCCAGTATAAGGGCTGCGTCCAGACGATGAAAAATATCGTGACCTGTGATGACGGCGCCTATAATACGGCGCTGTATAAGAAATTCGCCAGAGGCTGGCAGGACGAGGGAGAGTATCTGTGGGATGAAAATGGATACTACCGGTACCCTGCTGTCGGAGATGTGATGGCGGACGCCTCCAGGCCGGAGGGAGAGCAGTATATCCAGTGGGATGGCAGCCAGTGGGCGCCTATGGAAACGCAGCCGGAAGGATATGAATTTAGCTTTTCAAAGTTTATGGAGCGGTTTAGCGTATGCTTCGGCGGGAAAACCCCTACCCATATCTCTATCCTGTCCGGGGCAAATGACTTTACCTATGGATGCAGCGAGGAAGAGGTAAATGAGTGGATCCAAAATTATCTGGAGCCGATGATCCAGTCGATTCATGCTTACAACCCGGAGATTACGGTGATGATCGCCTTCGGCCAGCTGGGTTCTGACCAGGACGCCTTTGGCAATAATTTCGGGGCGATGATTTCCAGCCGTCAGTACAATTCCAGCATGAAGACAATGGCGAAAACGCTGATCCGGTATTATGACGATGACGATCATAAGGCGGAGCATATTTATCTGGTTCCGATTTATGCCACTCTTGATACGGAAAACGGCTATTCCACAGAGACGGAGCAGGTAAATTCCTATTCTGAGGAAACGGTGGAGCGGCATAATGACGCCCTTCATCCCAATAGCGAGGGAATGAACCAGGTGGGAGACGCCTTTCTGGGCGTGCTGGAATTTACCAGATAGGGCAGAGAAGGAAGGCGCTCCTGCAGGATTCCATTTTGCTTCTGCGAAAAGAAAGGGAATTGTATGAGGGGAATAAAAATTTATGTAAATAGACCGTAAAGGATGTTAAAACGATATAATTAATAGAAAATATCGTAAAATGTCGGAAAAATATTTGAAAAATGATTGAGATTCTGCCCCGGACGGATTATAATACTGTCAGAAGAGCATGGCATCAATGTCTGGTTTATTTAGGAAAGGAGAACGCAGCATTATGGTTTGCAAGACAGTTCGCTGGGCCAGTCTGGAGGAGGCGCTGAAGTTTACCCATATCCTGAGTCAGTACCCTGTGGAGGCGGATCTGATTCAGGGAAGAAGGGAAGTGGACGCCAAATCCTTTCTCGGGATATGCAGCCTGAATCCAAGAGAGAAAATGGAACTGCATCTTTATACAGATCGGGATACAGACCATGAAAGAGAGCTGATCAAACAGATAGAGCCCTATATCGTGGCATAACAGAAAAGTACATATACGAAAAGGAGCTGTCAAAGGAAATACTTGCTGCCTGCCGCGTTTTGCGCTATACTGGTCAGGTGTTCTCTGGCGGCGGGGGACGCAGGGGCAGATCGGAACGACAGATAAATCTGCCTGAATGACGCGGCAAGGGCGTCAGAAGGAGGTTGAGGGAAAAATGAATCGAAAGAAGCTTGGGTCGAGCCTGCTGCTGATTTTGACCGCTCTGATCTGGGGCGTGGCCTTTGTGGCCCAGAGCGTGGGAATGGATTATGTAGGGCCTTTTACCTTTAACGCGGTGCGGTCGCTGATCGGCGGCCTGGTTTTGATCACCTGCATTTTTCTGCTGGACAGAATCGAAGAAAGAAAGGAAAAGAAAGCGGGGCGTCAGAAAAAAATAAGCGGGCCAGAGGAAAGGAAGATGCTGCTTACCGGCGGCGTCTGCTGCGGCGTCTGCCTGGCGGCGGCCAGCTCCCTGCAGCAGATCGGCATTGTCTATACGACAGTAGGAAAGGCCGGCTTTATTACGGCGCTGTATAGCATTATCGTGCCGGTGATCGGCCTGTGTATGGGAAAGCGGGCGCCGGCGCTGGTATGGGTCAGCGCGGGAGCGGGACTGGCCGGCATGTACCTGCTCTGCATGGGCGGGGCCCATGACGTAAACCGGGGCGATATTCTGGTGCTCCTGTCGTCAGTGTGCTTTGCGGTACATATTCTGGTCATTGACTATTTTTCACCTCATGTAAACGGGGTGAAAATGTCCTGCATCCAGTTTTTTACCTGCGGCCTGCTGTGCGCGGTTCCGATGTTGCTGGCGGAACGCCCCAGCCTGGCTGCGATAGCCGGGGCCTGGGCGCCTGTTCTGTACGCCGGCGTTCTCTCCTGCGGCGTGGCCTATACCCTGCAGATTATAGGCCAGAAGGGAATCAGCCCGGTGGCGGCGTCTCTGATACTGAGCCTGGAATCTGTATTTTCTGTGCTGGCAGGATGGGCTTTGCTGGGGCAGCGGCTGACAGACCGGGAGCTGCTGGGCTGTGTACTGGTATTTGCCGGCATTATCCTGGTACAGGTTTCTCCGGAAAAACCAGGCGAAAAGGAAAGGAAAAGATAGCTTTCCAGATAAGTTTCTGCGAAAAACCCCTTGTAATTTGGGCTGCGGAATGGTATACTGGTTAAGGTATCCGGTTGTGTTGAGCTGAAAGAGTGGGCGAAAGCCCACTCTTTCCATGCTCTGCGGGAAATTTTGCAGCGGTATGCGCAGGTGAAAGGAAGAATAGGAGTGTCAAGGAAAGAAGATTACGAACAGCGGGCAGAGGCGCTGATTATGCCTGTGATAGAAGCCAACCATTTCGAACTGGTGGATGTGGAATTTGTAAAGGAGGCAGGCACCCGTTATCTGCGCCTGTATATCGACAAAGAAGGCGGGATTACCATAGACGACTGCGAGCTGGTCAGCAGGGCTTTCGGTGAGCTTTTGGACCGGGAGGATTTTATTGAGGAGAGCTATATTCTGGAAGTCAGCTCCCCGGGACTGGGCAGGCCGCTGAAAAAGGATAAGGATTTTGCCCGCAGCATAGGCAGCGAAGTGGAGATCCGGCTGTTTAAGCCGTTAAGCAAAGAAAAAAAGGAAAAGGAATTTTTTGGAATACTGAAATCTTATGACGAAGGCCATGTTACCATCGAGCAGGAGGACGGCTCCGAGCTGACGCTGGAGCGGGAGGCCATCGCGCTGATCCGTCTGGCCTTTGATTTTTGATTTCAGAGATGAGGAGGGTACTTAAACCATGAGCAAGGAATTATTGGATGCGTTAAATCTGCTGGAGCAGGAAAAAGACATCAGTAAAGATACATTATTGGAAGCGATTGAAAATTCTCTGATTAAAGCCTGTGAGAATCATTTCGGAAAGGCGGATAATGTAAAAGTCACGATCGACCCGAAAACCTGCGATTTTGAAGTATACGCGGAAAAAGAAGTAGTGGAGGACGTGGAGGATCCTGTGCTCCAGATCAGCCTGGAGGATGCTCACCAGATCGACAAGCATTATGCCGTGGGAGATATCGTCCGGATAGAGATCCAGTCGAAGGAATTTGGCCGGATCGCCACCCAGAATGCAAAAAATGTGATTCTCCAGAAGATCAGGGAAGAGGAGCGAAAATCCCTCTTTAACCAGTATTACGCGAAGGAAAAGGAAGTGGTGACTGGTATCGTGCAGCGGTATCAGGGGAAAAATGTCAGCATCAACCTGGGAAAATGCGACGCCATCCTGAACGAGAGCGAGCAGGTAAAGGGCGAGGTGTTCCAGCCCACCGAGCGGATTAAGGTATATATCCTGGAAGTAAAGAATACGACAAAGGGCCCCAGAATCATGGTGTCCAGAACCCATCCGGAGCTGGTGAAACGGCTGTTTGAGTCGGAAGTGGCGGAGGTTAAGGACGGCATCGTGGAGATCAAGGGGCTGGCCAGGGAGCCTGGCTCCAGAACCAAGATGGCCGTCTGGTCCAATGATCCGGACGTAGATCCTGTGGGAGCGTGCGTTGGATTAAACGGCGCCAGGGTAAATGCTATCGTGGAAGAGCTGCGGGGAGAAAAAATCGATATTATCTGCTGGGATGAAAATCCGGCGGTGCTGATTGAAAACGCCCTGAGTCCGGCGAAGGTGATCTGTGTGATTGCAGACGAGGATGAGAAGACGGCCCAGGTTATCGTTCCCGACTATCAGCTGTCTCTGGCGATCGGCAAGGTAGGCCAGAACGCCCGTCTGGCAGCCCGTCTGACCGGTTTTAAAATCGATATTAAGAGTGAGACCCAGGCCAGAGAATCCGGCCTGCTGGAGGAGATCGGACTGGATAACGTAACCGAGGAATATGAATGCTACGAGGAATATGAATCCTATGACGAAGAACCCTATGACGAAGATACTTATGACGATGGGGAATACGGCGATGATTTTGACGAAGAGGAAGAATATGCCGGAGGTTCCGATGAGGATGAGTATGAAGAGGAGGAAATCTGTGAGGACGGCCCTGACGGGGCTTATGACAGCAGCCTTGACGAAGACGAAGACCATCAGTAAGGGAAGTATGGAGGGCTGGTATGGGTATGAAACGCAAGGTTCCCATGCGTCAGTGTATCGGATGCAGGGAGATGAAAAATAAAAAGGAACTGATCCGGATTCTGAAAACACCGGAGAATCAGTTTATCATAGACGCGACAGGAAAGAAAAACGGCCGGGGAGCGTATCTGTGCAGAAGCATGGCCTGCTTTGAAGCGGCGGTAAAGTCCAGAGGGCTGGAGCGTTCCTTCCAGTGCGCGGTGCCCAAAGAGGCATATGAAGAACTGGAAAAGGAGATGAAAAATCTTGGCGCAGAATAAAGTCCTTTCCCTGATCGGCCTGGCAACAAAGGCCGGGAAGGCGGCAAGCGGCGAGTTTTCGGCACAGAAGGCGGTGAAGTCCGGCCTGGCCCGTGTGGTTCTGGTGGCGGAGGACGCCTCGGACAACACGAAGAAGATGTTCGTCAATATGTGTACTTACTATAAGGTGCCGGTATATTTTTACAGTGATAAGGAGACGCTGGGAGCTGCCATGGGTAAGATGTATCGGGCGTCTGTGGCAGTGACAGACGAAGGTTTAGGAAAGGCGATTGAGAACCGGCTGAGGGAAGCCGGCTGTGAAGTAGCAGAGGAAGAAAAGGAAAACGGAGGTAGTAAGTATGGCAAAAATCAAAGTAAGTGAATTAGCAGCCCAATTAGATAAATCAAGCAGTGAAATCGTGTCGATCCTCCAGGCCAGAGGCGTGGCCGCGGCGGACGACACAGTGCTGGAGGATAACCATGTGGCGATGGCGAAAAGAGGGCTGGCACAGAAAAAGGATGGGGAAGGGGTAAAGAAAAGAGTTTCTGTAGCATTCCGTCCCCA
>CALWQE010000144.1 GCA_944383605.1 uncultured Lachnospiraceae bacterium | reverse complement strand
CCCTGAACAGCCGTTCCCTCTGCCATGGATATCTCCTCCCAGGCGCCCTGGTTAAATTCTGCGGTCAGCCCGGCACAGAAGGTATCATACAGCTGGGTAAAAGCCTCTTCCTTTTTATAGGCGCCCATTTCCTCCTTACGGGCCTGGGTGGCTTCCATATCGTAATCCTCCAGGCATTTCACCAGGTAAAAGCCGTCCTCTGTTTCAATCACATCGCTGATTTCTCCGTCAGCCAGAGCAAATACCGCCTCTTCATAAGCGGCTTCCATCTCTCCCCGTCCTACTGCCAGCTGAGACTGCTGTCCGGCTCCATACGCTTCCGCCACTTCGGCGAAATCTTCTCCGTCCTCCACCCTGCGGCGCGCTGTTTCCAGCAGCTCCCGCTGGCTGCGCCGGTCTTCCTCAGACATTAAACCTCTGCCGGAACCGGTATTTTCATAAATGCTCAGAAAAATTTGCTGCACCTGCACCACTCTTGCGTCATTGTCGCTGACCTCCACATCCACATCTCTGGTCAGCTCAGAAATCAGATAATGGCTCAGCCGGTATTCGTACATCATCTGATAGACATCGTCCTCCGTGATGCCAGCCTGGGTCATTTCCTCAGCGTCCGCCGCCTGGCAGAAGGCGTCCGCCGCTTCCCGAACCAGCCGTTTTTCACTTTCTGACAGCGTGATATTATATTCCTCCGCCATCAGCACCATACATTTCATCTGTGCCAGAAGATCGCGCACCGAATCCAGCACCACATCCTGAAACTGTCCCTCTCCCACCGGGATCTGCCAAAGGGCATCCCCGTATACCTGTTCATAAGAATTGCGCTCAGAAGCAATCAGCACCATGGCTTCCTGCGTCTCGCATACCTCCTGCCCGATTCGGAACAGCTCATGGTCTGAAAGCCCGGCAGTAAACTGAATGCTGGTCTGGGCGATTTTTGAGCAGCCGCTCAGCAGCTGAACAATCAGGAGCAATCCCGCCGCTGCCGCCGCCTTTCGCCCGCTTTTCCATGGACGCCGTCCTGTTTTCTCCGGCTGGCGTTTTGTCCGGCAGGAGAAAATACGGCTTATGATATGATATCGCAAAAAAATCATTCCTCTCTTTCTGTCATTTCTTCCAGCAGCTTTTTCAGCACCTTCAGCACACCGTCATTTTGATTGCTGTCTGTGATAAAGCGCGCCTTTTTCTTTGTCTCCGGAAGGGCGTTCGCCACCGCATAGCTGTAATAGGCACGCTCCAGCATTTCAATATCATTCTGCTGATCGCCGAAGGCCACCGTCTCCTCCGGCGTAATGGAAAGGCTTTCCTGCAGCTCCTTTACCGCCAGCCCCTTATTGGCCTGAAGATCCATCAGGTCAATCCACATGTCTCCGGAAGTTACCACCTTAAAACGTCCGGACCATTTTTCGCGGAACCGGTCGATATATGCCTGAGGCATTTTTTTATGATAAATGGCGATTTTGATAAAATTCCCGTCAAAAACGCTCAAATCCTCCAGGATATCCATATCATAGCGGTAGCCTTCCAGAACAAACTTCAGAAATTCCGGATTTTTTGAGTCTGTGTAGGCTCTTCTGGGGCCGCTGAGCAGAATATCGCAGTCCGGCATATGCTGATGGATATCCCGGATAATCCGGTGCACATCCCCGGTGTCCAGGGAACGGGTAAACAGCTCACGCCCGTAGCTGCCGATATAAGTGCCGTTTTCCGCAATATAAAATATTTTTTCCCGTACCGGAGAGAACAGCTTTTCAATGCTGATCACCTGACGCCCGGAAGCGGCGGCAAAATAGACGCCATGCTTCTTTAGCCCCAGAATCACGTCATATATTTCCGGGTTTAATCCGCTGGTTCCATCGGCTACCAATGTCCCGTCAATATCGGAACAGACCAGTCTGATTTTTTTCATAACAGCTCCCATTCCCTCAGCTCATGATATAACCGGGCCACAGGCAGCCCTACCACATTCAGATAATCTCCCCGGATGGCCTTGACGAAAAGGCAAAACCTGCCCTGGATACCGTAAGCGCCCGCCTTATCCATGGGCTCTCCTGTTTTCACATAAGCCTGAATTTCCTCTTCTGTCATCGGGTACACTTCCACATCTGTCCTCTCATGAAAGGTTCTTTGCTTCTCCTCCCCGGACGGGCTGATAGACAGCAGGGTTACGCCGGTGTAGACCTGATGGGTCTGTCCCTGAAGGAGACGAAGCATGGCGCAGGCTGTCTTTGCATCGCCAGGCTTTCCGAAAATCCTCCCCTGCCAGGCCACTACAGTATCCGCGCCGATGACGGTCCTCCCCCGGTAACGGTCTGCCAGCTCTCTGGCCTTCTGCTCTGCCAGCTCTTCCACCGCTTCCCACGGACTGCTGGCCGTTATTTTTTCCGGCCCCGCAGCCGCCTCCGCCTGGACAGGAAAATCCAGCAGCCGGATCAGCTCCCGCCGCCGCGGAGACGCCGAGGCCAAAATCACAGGATGGTCTTTATCACAAAACATACTGCAAAACTCCATTCCATATTTTTTATTCTGGCGTACTGACATGCTGATTGCCAGTACATCTTTTCATTATATGGGTTTCCGGCCTTTTCGTAAAGAGCTGTAACGAAAAATTAACAGAAACTTTTCAGGCATACCCATCCGGATATCTTTTACACGCCTCTTCCCAGCTCTCCCAAATATTCTTCAAAGCAGACCCCGTCCGTCAGGGGAATATCCGGTTCTCCGGAGCGGATGATG
>CALWQE010000143.1 GCA_944383605.1 uncultured Lachnospiraceae bacterium | reverse complement strand
GTCCAGCCGCCGCAGCCTGATCTCTGCTCTCTGCCCTGCCGGTCTGTGATCTGATATGTAACCGGCGTCCCGTCCAGGGAAATCGCCCACCCTGTCACATGAATCGCCGGCGGGACGATCTCCATCTTATCTATATAATACCGAATCTGATTTTTGCCGAATATCCCCATCATTCCTCCTGTCCCGGCCGGGAATCCCTTCCCGCCGCCAGCTGCCGTATATAATAGTTCCCGGTTTCCGTTCCGCTGGCTGCCGGATATTCCGGGCCGCATACCACCTCAGCGAAAGGATTCATCAGATGACGCAGTCCGGCCCGGGCCAGCCGGCAGGCATATTCCGCCATAACCTCCTCCGGCCTTCCCTTCTTCAGAAAGCCAAAGCGGCGGACATGCTCCGCCGAAACCGCGAAAAGAGCCGGCCCCTGTACCGCCACATTCCGGTACCAGTCTGTATTGCCCCATTCATCCGCCATATGATTTTCCTGGCCGTGATACAGCTCTTCCAGGCCAAACGCCCGGTCTGCGGAGACAGCCTGGCCCTCCGGCGTCTGTGTCTTACCCATTTCCCCGGCGCCGCCGGCCGTCATCACCATACCGGCTGACTGAATCCTGCCGTCCGCCGCCAGCAGCTTGGGAAATACCAGGCCGATTCCCTCATGCACCGCCCACATGGCCAGCTCCCGGCAGGCTTCCTCCCCTGCCGGTTCTGTATTCCCAAAGGATACCAGATATACCTGAGGCTCTTCCTCTGCTCCATTTCCCAGCTCCAGGCCGTCCGGGCCAATCATCTTCCAGGCCGCCTGCCGATCCCACTGCACCCGGATCAGATAGCGGCTTCGATCCTGAAAAAAAGCCCTCCCCTGCCAGCCCATCCGGCAAAAATGCGCCTGGATCGCCCGCAGCTGCGCATCCAGGGCATATGGCTTGGTCTCGATGGAACGGGCCGTCGAAGTGCCGGCCATCCGCCAATGATACAGTACGCGGGGCACATGAAGGATTTCCTCTGACAGCTCCGCCGCTTTCAGAAACATATCCCAGTCCTGTGCTCCGTCCATCCCGCTGTCAAAGCCTCCCGCTTTTTCCACAATATCCCTGCGGATCATGGAAAAATGGGTAATATAATTGGCAGAATACATGGTTTCCGGCGACCAGTCCGGCTTTCGCAGTGGGCTGAAGCATTTCATTCCATCCCCGTCTGTCAGGTCGCTGTCCGTATAGAGAAACCCTGCCTTTGGATGGCTGCGCAGCGCCTTCACCGCCTCCCACAGCGCATCCGGCTCCAGCAGATCATCATGATCCATCATAGCGATCCATTGCCCGGCTGCCATGCCGAGCGCCTGATTGGTATTTCCGGAAATACCCAGGTTTTTCTCCAGCCTCTGATAGCGCACCCGGATGTCTTTGCCGGAGGCCTCCGCCGCCAGCCTGTCATAGCTGACCCCCGGCCCGGCCTTCCCGCCGGAACCGTCCGCCAGGCACAGCTCCCATTTCCCGTAGCTTTGCCCCATCACCGATTCCACCATCTCCTGGAAATCCGCAGGGTCAGGGCAGTAGACCGGGACGATCAGGCTGATCAGCGGATCCTCTTCGCGAATCTGCGGTTCGGCTGCCTTTTGGCAAGGCTGCCCTCCGGCCTCTCCCCGGCTGCTTCGCTGTCCGCCGGCGGGCGCCTGGACTGTCTCCCCTCTGCCCGCCAGCTTCTTCAGCCATTCCTTTCCCGCCTGCCGGACTCCCTGCCATCCCGCCAGTCTGGCCCGGCCATTTCGGATGGCATAGGAAACTGCCGGCCTCTTCTCTCCGCGCACCGTCAGCGTCAGCAGGCAGCTGCTCTCCGGGCGGGAGGGGAAGGAAAGGCGAAAGCCGAAACGATCCCCCTCCTCCTCTGCCCCGCCTGCTTCCTGACACGCAAAAAAAGCCGCCCTGATATCCGGCCGCTGTATCCACGTCACCTGGGCGTCCGCCGCCGGACGGCCTCCCTCCAGAACCTGAATCTCAATCTCCCGGAAAGAAGCCTGTCCCCCCGGCCGGGCTGCAAAAGCCCAGCCGACGGCGACAGTCTGCCCATGTCTGTATTTTATCCCTTCTATGTGACTGATGATCTTATACATAGACATGTATCTCTTCTCCGTTTTTGTAATGAAGTTCCCACTGGCTGAATTCCCGTTCCTTTTCCTTCGAGCCGATCTCATGTCCCAGAACAGTACTTCTCAGATAGATTTCCCGAAGCCGGCTGTCAGCGGCCAGTTCATGAAGCTTTTCCACAGAAATCACCTTATTATCCAGCCAGAAATCCGTACTATGGCCCATAAAATCAACCTCCCTGCCCGAGCTGTTTTACTCTCTGTCTTCCTGTTTCTATTATATGCCCGGAAAAACCAGTTTATTCCAGTTTTTCCGAAAAAAGAACAGTATTCTAAACGACAGGGGCGAGAAAACATTACATTTTTTATTTTGACAAATTCAGCAAATCTTTTTTTACATTTTCCAGCATTTTATCAGATTTTTCCAGAGAATCGCTTTTTACGCCGAAATAAAATTTAATCTTCGGCTCTGTGCCGGATGGACGGGCGCAGCACCAGGCATCCTGCTCCAGCTCGTAATACAGCACGTTGGATTTGGGCAGCGTAACCCTGCTTTCCTCCCCGGTTTTCCGGTCTGTCCGGACGCCCTTCTCATAATCTCTGACTGCCAGCACTTCCAGGCCGCCCAGGGATGCCGGCGGAGCCGTTCTCAGCTTCTCCATCATCTCACGGATCTGAGCCGCGCCGTCGATTCCCTTCAGGGTAATAGTATGCAGCCCCTCCCGGTAATAGCCGTATTTTTCATACATCCCAATCATCTGATCCCAGAGAGTCATCCCTGCCTTTTTGCAGAACGCGGCGGTCTCGCACAGCGCCATCACCGCCGATACTGCATCCTTATCCCTGGCATAGGTGCCAATCAGGCAGCCGTAGCTTTCCTCCAGGCCAAACACATAATGATGGCTGTGATTTCCCTCAAAAAACTTGATCTGCTCGCCAATATATTTAAAGCCGGTCAGCACCTCGATCACATCTGTCCCATAGGCCGCCGCTACAGCGTCCGCCATATTGGTGGTCACAATGGTTTTCACCAGCGCGCCGTCCTCCGGCAGAAGCCCCCTGGCCTGCTTCTGGCTCAATATATATTCAGCAATCAGCATACCGGACATATTTCCGGTGAAGCTGACATATTCTCCTGTTTTCTGATCCTTCGCATATACGCCCAGCCGGTCCGCATCCGGGTCAGTCGCCAGCACGATATCCGCATCCACCTTTCCGGCCAGCTCCAGCGCCAGGGTGAAAGCCTTCGGATCTTCCGGATTGGGATAGCTGACCGTAGGAAAATCTCCGTCCGGCAGTTCCTGCTCCGGCACCACATATACCTGGGTAAAGCCCAGCTCTGACAGAATACGCCGCACCGGCAGATTGCCCGTTCCATGGAGAGGGGTATAGACAATTTTCAGTTCCCCCGCCATCTCCCGGATCAGCTCCGGCTGGATCGCCAGTTTTTTAATTTCATCCATATAGGCTCTGTCAATCTCTTCTCCCACAGTCTGATACAGTCCGGCGTCCACAGCCGCCTGAAGGCTCATGGTTTTTACCGCGGCGTAATCCGTCACCTGATTGACCTGGCTGATAATTTCATGATCCCGGGGCGCGGTAATCTGCGCGCCATCCTCCCAATACACCTTATAGCCGTTATACTCCGGCGGATTATGGCTGGCCGTCACTACGATGCCTGCGATGCAGCCCAGCTTTCTGACTGTAAAGGACAGCTCCGGCGTCGGCCGCAGGCTGTCAAACCGATATGTCCGGATACCGTTGGCGTTCAGGCAGAGCGCCGCCTCCCTGGAAAACTCCTGAGACATCCTCCGGGAGTCGTAAGCGATTGCCACTCCCTTTTCCTGGCCTCCCTGGGAAATAATATAATTAGCCAGCCCCTGGGTGGCTTTTCTGACTGTATAAATATTCATCCGGTTGGTGCCTGCGCCGATGACGCCTCTTAACCCGCCGGTGCCAAACTCCAGATCCTTATAAAACCGATCCTGGATCTGCGCCTCATCCTCCCGGATCGCAGCCAGCTCATTTTTTGTATCCTGGTCAAAATAAGGGCTGTTCAGCCAGCTTTCATACCGTTCTTTATAGTCCGCCATATTATGCCTCCTTCACCTCATGATATTCCTTTTCCGTATTCACCTTCCACACATTCTCCTTCGTGGAAACCCCGTTCAGAATATTATCCACCGCTTCAAAGGCCGTCGCCATGGAATGATCCATGTTATTATAGCGATGCTGGCCGTTTCTGCCGATACAGAACAGGTTGGGGAACCGATCCAGCCACTCCGTCAGCTCCCCGATCCGGCTGTAGGTGTCGAAATACGCCGGATACGCTTTCTTTACCCTCTCCCGGTGGACATCCAGCACATCCTTCACGCTGCTGATCACCCCCATTTTCAGCAGCTCTTTCACCGCGAATTTCACACAGTCCCGGGCGGACATATTCCAGAAGCTGTCGCCCTCATTGCAGAAATATTCCAGGCCGATCCAGACGGTATGTTCCACATCCTGCACCAGATAAGGAGACCAGTTGTTGAAAATCTGGATCCGGCCCATCTTTACGCCGGTATCCTGGACATAAATCCAGCAGTCCGGCACCTGGTCGTTGATGGTCTTGATTTTCGTCCGGTTTTTCAGGCTCAGCCCCTTTACCAGCACGCCCACCGTTACAAAATCCCGGTAGGGCAGTCCCTGGCTGACCTGGCTGACCGGCTCCGGCACCGCCGTTCCCCCTTCTTCCATTCCCTTTACCAAATCCTTCAGCGGCATGGAGGAAAGAAGGATATCGCAGTCATAATGCTCCTCCCCTTCCTGGCCCCAGCAGGCTACGCCGGTAATCTGGCCGTTCCGGGAAAAGATCCGGGTTACTTTCCGGTTTTTCAGTACCTGGCCGCCCATGGCTTCCACCTCATCCGCCACCGTCTCCCACAGCTGGCCGGGCCCGTATTTGGGATAATAAAATTCCTCAATCAGCGAGGTTTCCACCTTGCTGGCGTCCCGCTTCCCGGCGGGAATCAGCTTCATCACCATATCCTTCAAAACTGCCATAACGGACAGCCCCTTTACCCGCTGGGCTCCCCAGTCAGCGGAAATCTCCCTGGGATGGCGTCCCCACAGCTTTTCTGTATACCCCTCGAAAAACATCGAGTAAAGCACCCGGCCAAACCGGTTAATATAGAAATTTTCCAGACAGTCCTCTTCTTTTTTAAACAGGCAGGCCTTCAGATAGCTGCATCCCGCCTCCACTGTCCGCACAAAGCCCATATTGATAAAGGTCTGGGGCTTCATGGTGATCGGATAGTCAAAAAACTTTTTCCGGTAATAAATCCGGGATACCCGGGTACGCTTCAGCATCACCCGGTCTGTCTGCTCCGGGTCAGGCCCGTCCGGCGCCAGTTCCCGTTCCCTTCCCAGCTTTTTATCATCATAAGAAGGAGCGCCCTGCAAAGGCATCATCTGCCGCCACCACTCCATCACTCTGTCATCTTTGGAGAAAAAGCGGTGGCCGCCGATGTCCATCCTGTTTCCATGATACCGGACTGTCCTGGAAATGCCGCCGATCTCCCCTGTTTCTTCCAGTATTGTTACCTCATAATCCTGAGATCTTTTCAAAAGCTCAAAGGCCGCGGTCAGACCAGCCGGGCCAGCGCCGATTATGATCACCTTTTTCATATTCCGTCTCCATTATCTTTCAAGACTCGCTTCTCAAATACAGAACAGCCTAATCCCACAGCTTCCAGGGCGCATCCCCCGAATCCCACATCTGCTCCAGGCTCTGCTTATCCCGCTGGGTATCCATGCATTTCCAGAAGCCCTGATGATGATAGGCCATCAGCTGCCCGTCCATGGCCAGCTGCTCCAGCGGTTCCTTCTCCAGCACTGTGTCATCCCCCTTCAGGTAGTCGAAGATGCCGGGATTCATCACCATAAAACCGCCGTTGATCACCGTTCCGTCCTCCTTGGATTTTTCCCGGAAGGAAGTAACCGTTCCGTTGCTCTCAATATTGACAATGCCAAACCGCTGCTCCACATTCACCGTAGTGATCGTAGCGATTTTCCCATGGCTTTCATGGAACCGAAGCAGAGCGGGAATATCCACAGTGGAAACCCCGTCCCCATAGGTGAGCATAAAGGGCTCTTCCCCCAGATAATGACGTACCCGCTTTACCCGGCCGCCAGTCATGGTACTGTAGCCTGTATCCACCAGCGTCACCTTCCAGTGTTCGGAAAAATTGTTATGGATCATCATCTCATTTTTCCCCAGGTCAAAGGTCACATCCGACATATGGAGAAAATAATTGGCAAAAAATTCCTTTACAATATGCTGCTTGTAACCCAGGCAGATCACAAACTCATTGAACCCGTAATAGGAATAAATCTTCATGATATGCCACAAAATCGGTTTGCCGCCGATCTCAATCATAGGCTTGGGCCGCAGGTGGCTTTCTTCGCTGATCCTGGTGCCCAGCCCTCCCGCAAGTATTACAACTTTCATCCTGTCCTCCTCACTTACTGTAAATCTGCCAATATTCAAAAGACTGGGCCGTAAAGCCGGCCTGTGTCAGCCGTTCCATCATTTCCGCGTTGGAATACATGATATAAATGCCATTTTCATCGATTTCATCCGGCATGTAAAAGCAATAATGGCCATAGCTGTTGTCCCTGCCCCGCTGAGCCTGCCACTCGGCCGGAGACAGCGGTTTCCGGATCAGGGTATAAATATATGGCTGGGATACATTGTCGTCATAAGTATCCACATAAATATTCCGTTCCATTCCCCCGGGATATTCCTCCTCGATCAGGTCGATCATCTGAATCAGGCTGTCGTTGAAATATTTCTGGGGATACACTTCCGTGGGATACTGGAAATAATAGTAGCTGCCAAACCAGAGGAAAAAAAACAGATAGGCGCCGCCCAGAACCGCCGCCAGGGCTTTCTTTCCTTTTCCTTTGCATCTGCGCAGCAGAAAATCCACTGCCAGGGCGATAAAATAGACAAAAGGAAAATAGATAGCGTTGGATTTATTAATATTCGGCAGCATCATCACCATAATCACCGCCGCCGTTACCAGAAACATCAGCGTGACAAAGGTCTGCGCGTCATATTCTCTCCTTATCACACTTTTCACCGTCCGAACCAAAGACAGCCCCAGCCCCAGAATCACAAAAGGAACGGAAATATAATAGAGCGTCCCGAAGGTTCCGATACTGTTATAGGGCAGGAAGTCGCTGGACAGCAGCTCCCGGAAAATATTCATGTTGGCGGGAATATTGGCCAGGGAAAACTCGCCGCCCCGGTAATATTCCAGTCTGGCTATGGTAAACAGCGGCGTGGAGAACGGCTCCAGATAACCCATATTCACTGCGATAAACAGCAGCAGAGGCGCCGCCAGGGCCGCCAGGGGAATCACAAAGGCCGCCGCCTGCCCCGCCTTCAGCTTCCGGTTCCAGAGCAGATACAAAAAAGCCAGGAACAGAAAAGGCGGCAGGATTACATAGGATACCGCGTAGGTATACAGCGTCACGCCAAAGCTGATCCCCGCCAGCAGGAACCAGGGCCATTTTTCTTTTCTGACCGCCCGGATCAGCAGATAGACCGACATGGTAAAAAAGCCCAGCAGCAAATTGCAGTCCAGCCCCCACCGGGAAGCCATAATAAAATAAGGACAGATGGTAATCAGCCCCGCCAGGACAACGCCTGCCTTCTTTCCCATCGTCTCTTTTCCGATCAGGTAGCCAAAAATCACAGCCGCCCCGCCCAGGCAAACTGCCGGAAGGCGAAAGGCGGAAGGCCGGAAGCCGATGATCCGGATGAAAATGGACGCCAGGTAGGCGTAGAGAGCGCTCTGTCCCGAGCCGTAGTTCGTCAGATAGACAGGATGCCAGACCTGATACCGGTCCGTCCCGTAATTGGCCAGGCAGAATGCGTCATATGCCATTCCCGCCTCATCCACATGGAGTCCTCTGGGCACAGAGGTCAGCAGAAACAGCCTGGTAAATAAAAATACCACCCCGATGACGGCCAGCGCCGCGCGGACAGCTTTCCTTTCCTTGTCAGCCATGTTTTCCTCCTTCCGGCCTGTCTGCCCTTCCGGGCAGCCAGGCCAGGATATTCCTTCTCATGCTTTTTTCTTTCTGCGCCAGCAGCAGGCTCCCCAGCCCAGCACCCCTGCCGCGGCCAGCACATTGACCGCCAGAGAAGCCTTCTGGAGCCGGGTGCCGGTATACTGGACGATCACCGTCCCGCCGGTCATGGTCTCGTCAAAATAAACGCGGACGTAGCCATTATAGCCTTTGTTGTCCACCTCCAGCGGAATAACCTCCGTCCCGTTCATATAATGGGCGGTATAGCCCTTATACCAGATCACCGGCACATCACACCAGCCCTCTCCTCCGCTGTAGTCAAAGATTACGCTCATCTTTTCCTCCTCCCGGTAAGGCAGGCTTATTTCCTCATCCGTCAGCACCTCCCGCACCGGATCGGACTCAAAGAGGGAGAGATCAATATTTTCCGGCAGCCATTCCTTCTGGACGATCTGGAAGGTATACCAGCAGTTATCCTCTGTAAAGGCGTCCTCTTCTACCTTCACATAGTCGATATTGGCCTTCTCAAAATAACTGTTGCCGCCGATCACCATCAGACAGAGCACCGCCAGCACCGCCTCTCTGCCATACCGGCCCGCCCATTTGGACTGGATGGTCAGGGCAATGGCAAAAGCCAGGAACAGGGCGGCGATCGCATAAAACCGCCAGGGGAACTGAATATTGTTCAGCACCGGCTGAAGCAGCGGCCAGGGAAAATACCGGGTAGCCACAAACAGCAGCCCCAGGCCGCACAGATAAAACCACCGGATCCGCTTCCGCTCCGGATCTCCCTTCTGCGCCTTTGGCAGAAGGAAAAACAGAAGGCACATCAGCAGGATCATCGTATCAAAATTATAGGTATAGTCGTAATAGCCTGCCCCGAAGATCTGGATCAGTCCCACCGCATTGTCTGTCACCGTGGTCCAGGGGCGGCTGAAATAAAAGGTATTAGAAAGAAGCTGTTCTATCATAGGCAGCCAGTAGCCAATGCTGCACAGCAGCGTCAGAACCGCCGTCAGCGCCAGCTTTCCCATTTTCTTCCCGTTCAGCACGACCGTCTTAAAATGGAAGAGGCAAATGACTGCCGCCGTACACAGCGCAATCGCCAGGGAGATGGAGTGGCTGAACATCAGTCCCCAAAATCCCAGCCCCATTACCCAGGGTTTCCGGAAATCTCCGTAAATCAGATCATAAATGCCGTACACCACCATAGGGAAAAAGACAAAGGCCTGGGCCTCTCCCACAGCGCCCCGGACATACAGGTTCGCAATATGATACTGACAGGCGCTGAAAATCACCGCCACAATCAGGGCGCTGTTTTTATTCTTGGTAATCCCCTTTCCGCACAGATAGGAGACTGCAAAGCATCCGATAATCATCAGCAGGGCAAACAGCTTATAGCTGGCCTCTATCGTCAGCCCCAGCAGACGGAACACTGCCGGAATGTAGAGAAACAGCTCCGGGTAAAACAGCGATGAGGCATATCCCCTGTGATTCAGGAAGAGGGGGCCGATCCGCACCGGGAACTGGCCGTTGAGCAGCCCCTCCTTAATGTTTTCAATCCGCAGCAGATGATAGGAAAAATCATCTCCTGTATGAAGCCTGGCATTTCCCAGCGGAGAAGCCACATACAAAATCACGATGGCGGCCACTGCCAGAACAAAGCCATTTTCTTTTATCCAATTTCCTGCCTTTTTCACGATACCTCACCTCCGGCAGCCGCCAGCTGCTTTTTCCGTCTCTGATAAGCCGATGCGCCGGCCCAGCCCAGCACCGTCAGGGCGCTGACGATCTCAGCCGCCCGGTACCGCCCTCTTCCGGCATAATATACCCGGAAGGTTCCTTCGCTGTAGTCCGGCAGATGCACCCGGATCACGTTATTGGTTCCGGCAGAAACAGCCAGCTCCTGGCCTGTCGTCATATCTGCCGCCTTATAACCGGGATACCAGAGAAGGGGCACCTCGATCCATGCGTCTTCCAGTCCGTTGGCATAGTCCACGGTCACATTGGAACCGCTTTTTCCATGATCCAGCACCTGAACGCCGTCAAGGGAAATGGTATACAGGCTGGCTGTCAGCTTCTCCGTATCCGTCCCATAGAGCAGATATTCCTGATTCATGCCGATGGTGCTGTTGGTATTGATCGCCTGGGCCTTTTCCAGATAAACCGTGGTATTCTGCGTTGCGGAAGCGCCGAAGGCCACGCAGCCGTATATCCCCAGTCCCAGAAAAACAGAAAGAACCAGACGTTTCCTTTTCTCTGTCAGCTCCGGGTAAAACCGGGCGCCGGCAATCGCCGCAGACATCACCACAGCCAGCGTCGTCAGGCCCAGCAGCCGCCAAGGAAACTGAATCGTTGTGGTAATGGTATTAATGACGCCGATGCCCTCCAGCTTCTGCCAGGGTACCAGGCTGGTGCTGCACACCAGAGAGGCCAGGCCGAAAATAAAGAGGGGAAGGCCAAAGGTTTTTCTTCCTTTTTTATAAATCAGATAAATCACACAGCAGGCCAGCAGGCAAAGGCTTACCGCCATGCCCAGGGTCTGGGACATCTCCCCTACAATGCCATGGGACAGCTCATAGGAAAGGCCGTAATTGTCACCGATCAGGTTCAGCAGCTGGGCCGGGATAATCACATGGTCATGGAAAATATTCCCGCCGTCGCTCAGATGCTTCTGTACCAGATCCAGGCTGTAAAAGTCAAAAAACGGCACCAGGAACCAGAGATTCAGCAGGAGAATCATTCCCACGCTGCCCAGCAGATACATCCATCTTTTTTCCGAAAAAAGCCGCCGGATATATACCAGCCCCAGAAAAACCGCCAGAAACGCTGCCAGTATGGTGCTGATCAGATGAGACTGGAAGATAAAGGTAGCGCCCAGCACCAGCTGCGGCCATTTTTTCTTATCCCCCACAAACACATGGTAGATGCCGCTGACCATCAGGGGCATAAAGCACATGGCCAGGATCTCTCCCACCGCCGCCCGCTCGTGGACACAGATAATCCGATATGCGGCCACCGTATAGACCACAGAGGCCAGGGACGCATAATAGGAGGAACGGGTCATGGACTTCACCGCACCGTACATAACCAGGGCGGTGGCCAGATTAATCAGGAAAAGAAAAACCTTAAAGGTCATCACAACAGACATTCCCATCATCCGCAGCAGCGCCGGAATATAAAGAAACAGCTCCGGGTACAAAGCCGCCGTAGCATAGCCGTAGCCATTGATATGGGTGGGATGCACCCGTACCGGGAACTGGCCGCTTAACAGAGCGTCCTTGATTCCCTCGATCCGGTACAGCTGGAAATTCAGGTCATGACATTCCACCAGATAATCGGAAAAGAGAGGGTAGCTGGCAAACAGCACCGCCAAGGCCACCGCTCCTGCATAGATCCAGTCTCTGCCCGGTTTCCGGCCGCTGAAATAATACAGTCCAAACAAAGCATACAAAATAATGAACAATGCCAGAGCAAACCGGGCGTCCGTATACAGCGGGTCGTCCGACCATATGGTCAGCCCTGTCACTTGGATTCGCTCCTGGGTACCCTCCGGATAAATGATCCGGGCATGAATGCTGTTGGTCTGTTCCCGGAAAAGTATCTGGTAGGTATTCACCCTGATCCCGTTATTGATAGGCGCGATAAAAATCTGCCCATGCTCCAGGCAGTAAAATTCAATGGAAGCGTCCGCTACATTTCCGGCGTCCAGCACCTGCACGTCTACCAGAAATTCTCCTTCCGGCACGATAAAGCCGGGAGAAATCTCCGTTATATTCCCGGAATCCGTACTGGTGACTGCCAGCTCCTTAAAACAGTCCAGATCCTGCTGAAACCACAGCAGCACACAGACAGCCAGCCCCGCCAGCGCATACGCCGCAGCCGGCCATATTCTATTCCATGATCGTTTCATTGGCTTCTCCGTTCTTCTTTATTCCTTCTCCTTGCAGATGTAAATCGGACGCTTCTTTGTCTCCAGGTAGGTTTTCGCCAGATACTGGCCCAGAACGCCGATGCAGAACAGCTGAATGCCGCCCATGAAAATAATAATGCAGGCCAGGGAAGGCCAGCCGCTGGTAGGATCCCCGAAGATCAGCGCTCTGACAATGATAAAGGCAATGGCCACAGCGGCGATCACGCACATAATCACGCCCAGCCAGGAAGCGATCGCCAGCGGTACCGTGGAAAAAGCCATAATCCCCTCCAGAGAATATTTAAACAGCTTCCAGAAAGACCACTTGGTCTCTCCGGCCACCCGCTCCACATTTTCATATTCCAGCCATTTGGTACGGAAGCCAACCCAGCCGTAGATGCCCTTGGTAAAACGGTTATATTCCTGCATCCGCAGGATGGCGTCCGCCATCTGCCGGGTCATCAGCCGGTAGTCCCTGGCGCCGTCCACGATCTCGGTATTGGAGATCCGGTTCATCAGCTTATAAAACTGCCGGGCAAAAAAAGAACGGATCACAGGCTCTCCCTTTCTGTCCACCCGCCGGGTGGCCACAGAATCATAGCCCTCCTCCTTAATCGCCAGGTACATTTCCATCAGATAAGAAGGCGGGTCCTGAAGATCCGCGTCCATTAAAACCAGATAATCGCCGGTAGCATTTTCCAGACCGGCATAAATGCCCGCTTCCTTTCCGAAATTGCGGGAAAAGGAAATATAATGGATCCGGCTGTCCCGGCTGCGCAGCTCCTTTACCACCTCCAGCGTCCGATCCTTTGAACCGTCGTCTACAAAAATTACTTCCAGCTCTACATCTATCTTTCTGAATTTCTCCCCCTCGGCACAGATGGCGTCGTAAAAAAACGGGATGCTTTTCTCTTCATTATAGCTTGGTACGATCACAGATATTGTCTCGCTCATCGCCGTCTTCCTTTCTTCTTCATTCTCAAACGATTGTTCCCGCGCTGCTTTTCCTGAATCCTTTTGACGCACGCGTACAAAATCGTTTCCCGCCCATTACAAATGAGCATTTCGCACTTTATTTTACCACAAAAATGCAGCCATGCCAATCCTGTATCATAATTCTTTCTGCCCCTTGCAAATCATACGGGTATTTGTTAGAATGAAACTGCATCTGCAACCAACAAGCAGCCGCCGGATGAACAGGCGCAGCCGCCTGGCCCATCTGATGCGGGAATAAGAAAAAAGTGAGGATTGATTATGGCTGAAAACCTGAATCAGGGAAATGATGAGATTACTGTAACGCTGACACTGGAAGACGACAGTGAACTGGAATGCGTAGTATTGACCACCCTGGAAGCCGACGGACGGCAGTACATGGCCCTTCTCCCCATTACCGAGGAAGGAGAGGAGGAAGAAGGAGAGGTATATCTCTACCGCTATACCCAGTCAGAAGAGGGACTGCCTGTTCTGGAAAATATTGAAACCGATGAAGAATATGAAGCAGCCGCAGAGGCCTTTGACTCCTGGCTGGACGATCAGGAATATGATGAGCTGATCACAGAAGAAGAGTAAACCTGCATGCTCCCGGCGAAAACCTGATATTTTCGCCGGGAGCAGCCCTGCTAATCTCACTCATTGATATTGGGAAATACAACTTTCTTACTTTTCCCAATTTTTTCTTGACTTCTGCATTCTACAAGTGTAGAATAAAATTATATACTACACTTGTAGAATGAGAGGAGCAACAGCCTATGCCGAAATCAATCCGCCGCCTGCCCGACACAGAACTGGAGGTTATGCAGGCTGTCTGGGCCTGCCGGCCCCCTGTCTCCCGGGCTGAAATCAACGCCATTCTCCGGGATGTCCATCCGATGGCGCCCACCACATTGCTGACGCTGCTGAGCCGTCTGGCCGAAAAAGGCTTTATCCGGGTCGAAAAACCAGGCCGCAGCGCCCAATATTATCCTCTGGTCAGCCGGGAAGCGTATCTGGCTGACCAAAGCAGCCGGTTTATCCATAAATTATGCGGCGGCAGCCTGTCCGATTTTGCTTCCGCCCTGTGCAGCAGCGGGCTGACCAGAGAAGAAATCGAGGAGCTGCGCCAGCTCCTGGAAAGGGGGCAGCTATGACCGATGCCATTGCAACAAGACTCTCTATGACCGCCATCATTTCGATTATACTCGCCGGGTCTGTCATTTACCAGGACTATCGGGACAGCACAGGGCCGGAAGACGGAAGCAGCCGTCCCCGATATAACTTTTGTATATTTGGCAGTATGCTTCCTCTGCTCCTTTTTATCCAGTTTCCTTTGCGTCTGTCTGTCTTTGGCTTCCAAAATGCCGCTGAGTTTACCAGCTCCGTTTGCTTCACCATTTTTCTCCATATTTGCCTTTACGACACGCTCCTGCTGCCGGCGATTCTTTTCCTGCGCCGGCATATCAGCGCCCGGGTATGCGCCGCGCTCTGGCTGCTGCCTAATTATCTGTATATTAACATGTACAGCTGTATGCAAATCACCCGTCCGCTGCTGATCATTCCTGTCTCTGAACAACTCGCCCTGCTCCTGCTGCTGATCTGGGCGGCCGGCTTTTTCGGCGTGATGATTTCCCACATAATTTCTCATCTGCAGTTTCGCAGGCGGATCTGCAGCCGCGCAGTTCCTGTCCAGGATCAGGATGTTATGCTTCTCTGGGAGAAAGAGACCCAAAGGGCAAATCTGCAAAAGGCCGATTTTCCGCTGCTGATTTCTCCCGATATCCGGACGCCGCTGTCCATCGGTTTGTTTCGCGCAACCACCTGCATCCTGCTGCCTGACCGCAGCTACACCGCCCAGGAACTGTCTATGATCTTCCGCCATGAAGCCATTCATATCAGCCGGTTAGATGTCTGGACGAAATTCTTTCTCCTTTTCTGCACCGCCATGTGCTGGTTTAATCCTCTGATGCGGAAGGCCATGAGCCGGTGCGCTGAAGATCTGGAACTGAGCTGTGACGAAACAGTGCTGCTGGGCGCATACGGGGAAGAACGCCGGCAATACGCCCAGCTCCTTCTTTCCGCCGCCGGTGACAGCAGCGGCTTTTCTACCTGTCTGTCCGCCTCGGCAGCTTCCATGCGTTACCGGCTGAAAAGCGTGATGGCAGAAGCGCCCAAAAAAACCGGCGCCCTGCTTATGGGATGCATCTCTTTTATCATGCTGATCACCTGCGGGCATGTTACACTGGCTTATGGAAACAGTACAGGAGAAGAGATTGTTTTCCGCTCAGAAGAGCCCCGGCTGTTCCAGATCCGATATATTACGGAAATGGATGATGTTACCGACTCTGTCCCGATTCCTGCCCAGGAATTTACATGTACTGATACAGATGCTTTTTATGCCGCCATCTCCGGCCTGTCCATGGCCAGGCTCAGCGAAACCCCCTCTTTAACAAGCAATGGCCGCTATCTGAGCATTACCTTCCATGAGCCGATGGGGATAACCGACATGGTTCTATGTGACAGGTTCGTTAAAGTCGCCCGGTATGGAGAACACTCCGATCAAAAAATATACTACCTGCCGGTGGAAACAGAACGGGAGGCGCTGAAGCAGACGCTGGAGGAGGTTTTGATTCCGTTGGAGGAATAAATGTTACAGTCAATCATTTTCACGGTAACGGTCTTGTCGGCAGGCTGATAATGTTCAAGGGAAGCTCCGCGCATCACATTTACATCCCCCCGGCGTCATGTTATAATGACTGAAATTGGAAGTTTTTCTGTCTTCTGCCTTTTATCTAACCTATTTTCATACAGAGGAGGAGCTGCCGGCCATGTCCGCTAACAATATCTTTGAGCGCAATGAATTTATCTCTGAACACATTTTCTTTTTTTTCGCAATACTCTTTATTTATAAAGCCCAGCTTTTTCGCTGCATTAAGGGCCTGTCAGTCTTGCAGTCCATGGTGGTTCTGAGTATACTGTCCGCTGCCGGCATAACTGCCGGCATCCTGCTTCATATCAGGCACAGCCGCAATTATTTTTGTGTTTTCTGCGATATCCTGGCGCCTTTCGGCATCTACACCGCCGTGATGTATTATCCTGTCAAAACAGCCTTTATCCGTACAGTCATCTTCTGTGTTCTGGCGGTGTCCTTCCTGTATGGCGCTCTCATTCTGCTGCGCAGGATCAAAAACCGGCAGCACGCTGCCCGGATTCTGCTGCGCCGCCTCCGCCGCGCCGCTGCCTCCGCCCATGTTTTCACCGCTGCCGGCATGACTGTTATCATGGCTAACCTTATCATCCTCCGGCTGTTCACCACCACAGTTATGCAGCCTGCCATCCCGGAACAGGAGCCGGTTTTTGCTTCCTATGAACAAAATGTGGCGGCGCATATGGATACTCTGCAGCTGCTTCAGCCGGAAACCTGGGAGAAAATGTCTGTTTCCGAAAAGCTTTCCGCCCTTCAGATTATCGCGCAGCTGGAGCAATGCTATCTGGGCATTTCCCAGCCATTAACAATCGGCGCTGATGATCTGGGGCAGTATGGCTATCAGGGCGGTTATGTCGAGTCAACCCATCAGATTATTCTCGACCTGAATCATCTTTCCTATGATCCTCCGGATGAGGTGCTGGATACTCTCTGCCATGAAATTTACCATCATTATCAGCATCTTCTCACCGACATTTATCTGAACGCAGATGAAGAGGCGCAGAATCTGCGGATCTTCCAGAATATCCGCCATTACGCGGAGGAATTTCAAAACTATAACGATGGAAAGGATGATTTCTATGACTACTATTTTCAGGCATGTGAGTCAGACGCAAGGGATTACGCCGGTGTTGCGGTAGAAAGGTATTACCGTATCATCGATTAGCCATTCCATTCTCTCCTTCACGCGCGCAGCAGCCAGTCTGCCGTCTCCTCCGGCGTCAGCTCTGATACATCCGCCATTAATGTATTCAGGCTTTCATAAAGAGGCAGGCGCTCCAGGCTGCGCCGGATAATCTCCGGCTGCCGCTTTCCGCTGGCGATATCCCGCGCCAGCCGGCGCTCCAGCTCCTCAGGGGAGCAGACCAGAGAAATACATTTCACCCGGCATTGGCTGGTATCCAGTCTGGACAGCAGCCCATCCAAAATCGCCTGCTCATGCATCACCCAGCAGAATATGATATTTTCATAAACAGAGGCATGGAGGAAGCTGTTCAGCAGATAACAGATATTGTCTGTCACCATTGCCTTCGTCTCCTCTGTCACCTGAAACGGATCTGCATCCCAGCACCAGTCGCCATCCAGAAAAACCGCGCGATTCAGCCTCTTTTTCAGAACCTGACAGACCGTTGTCTTTCCCACCCCCATCGTTCCGCCAATCATATACAAAGTTTTTTGCAAATTGAAACCCTCTCCCTCTCTTTACTGTGGGTGAAGCATTATCTCAAAGCTTTCCATGCTTCACCGTCCCAAAATACAGAAAAATGCGCTGGGGCTGCCATCACAGGCAGCCCGCTCCCCAGGGGAACGTCAGCATGATTCCGGATATCCAATCCGCAGACTGCCGTCTCCTGCGTCCAGCAGGCAGACGCCTCCGCCTCGGAGAGGGCCGAACAGGAGGGCATCGGACAGCAGCGGCTTCACCTGGCTGTCGATCACCCTCTGGATCTCCCTGGCGCCGTATTCCCGGCTGACGCCATGCTCCTTCACATAAGCTGCCGCCTGGCTGGTAAACTGGAAATCTACTCCCTTCCCCGCCAGCTTTTCCTTTAGCTCAGTCAGCTTTTTCACAGTAATCCGCTCTGCCATCTGATCATCCATAGGACGGAAAATTACGATTCGGTTCAGCCGGTTGAGAAACTCCGGCTGAAAGATATGTTTTACCTCATCCGTAATCACTTCCTGCTGGAAATTGCCCCGGCCAAAACCGATCTGCTCCTTTCCCAGCCGACTGGCTCCGGCATTGGAGGTCATAATCAGCACCACATTGGTAAAATCCGCTTTTCTTCCCTGGTTGTCAGTCAGGGTAGCATAATCCATTACCTGGAGGAGCACATTGTAAATATCCGGATGGGCCTTTTCAATCTCATCCAGCAGCACGACAGCATAGGGATTTTTCCGCACTGCTTCTGTCAGAAGGCCGCCTTCCTCATAGCCTACATATCCGGCTGGCGCGCCGATCAGCTTCGCTACCGCATGCTTTTCCCCGTATTCGCTCATGTCAAAGCGAATCAGCGACACGCCCAGTTCCTTCGCCAGCGTTCTGGCTACTTCTGTCTTTCCCACGCCGGTGGGCCCTACAAAGAGCAGGCTGGCCATCGGTTTTCCTTCATCCATCAGCCCTGCCCGGGCAAATTTCACCGCGTTCACTACCTGCTCTACCGCCTCCTCCTGGCCAAAGATCTGGGACTCCATCCGTCCCTTCAGCGCCGCCAGCTTTTCCAGGCCGTCCTCTCCCGGATTTTCCACCGGCACCTGGCAGATAGAAGTCAGCACCTGATCGATCAGCTTTCGGTCTACCGTCTGCTCTGTCTGATCCAGGGGATGGAGACGGCGGAAGGCTCCCGCCTCATCGATCAGGTCAATCGCCTTATCCGGCAGATACCGCTCATTCATATAGCGGACGCTGGCCTCTACCGCGTACTCCAGTACCCCTTCCTCATATTTCACGCCGTGGTACCGCTCATAGCCTTCCTTCAGCCCTTCCAGGATCTTCACAGTATCCGCCTGGCTGGGCTCATGGATCACCACATTCTGAAACCGGCGCACCAGGCTCCTGCTTTTTTCAAAATGCTTTTTGTATTCGGTATAGGTTGTGGCGCCAATAAACCGGATATGTCCCTGGGCCAGATAGGGCTTCAGTAAATTGGAAACATCCAGGCTTCCTCCGTTTACCGCCCCGGCTCCCACAATATTGTGAATTTCATCAATGTAGACAATAGGCTTCTCCTCTTTTTCAATACCGCCCATAATCTCTTTAAACCGCTTTTCAAAATCTCCCCGGTACTGGGTGCCCGCCAGCATCCCTCCCAGATCCAGGGAAAAGATCCGGCCTCCCTTCAGCGGTTCTGGCACCTGTCCATCCCGAAGCCTGCGGGCCAGGCCAAAGGTAATGGCTGTCTTTCCTACCCCCGGTTCCCCGATATGAAGAGGGTTATTTTTCTCCTTCCGGCAGAGGATCTGGATCGTCCGCTCCAGCTCTTCCTCCCGGCCGATCAGCGGGTTCACTGTGTCAGCCAGATCGTTCATACAGGGGGCGTACTGCTCCCACCGCTCCGGCTTTCTCTTTCTGCCGGCGCTTCCATGCGCCTCTTTCCGTTCTTCTTTCTCAAAGCTTTCCTCTGTCTTCTGCCGGCTGCTCCTGCCGGAATCATGATCTTCTTCGCCCCATCCGGCTTCATCGCCGCAGCGGTCCTCTTCTTCCTCCCAGTCTTCTTCCTCCGTTCCTTCCTGGCCTCCCAGTTCTGTCATCCGGGACAGCAGCTCCATTTCCTCCACACCCTGGGCTTCAATATAGTAAACGCCAAAGCTTTCCTCCTGAAGGAAAAGAGCGTATACCAGATGGATCACATCCGTCTCCTGCCTCCCGCTGTTGGCCGCCTGAGCCTGAGCTGAGGCCAGCAGACAGTGCATGCCTTCTGTCAGCTGCGGCTCGCAGCCATTTTCTGTCAGATAAACTGCATTGGTGAGGAAGTCCCCCACCTGCTGCCGGAGCAGATCCACATCTCCCCCGCAGTCGGAAAATGCCTGCCGGAACCGGCGGTAAAAGGTCAGCAGATACAGCAGATGCTCCGGCGTCACATATTCATAGCCGGAATTTCTGGCAAAATCTATGGTCTGATACAGCAGATTTCCCGCCTCCTGACTCATTTTCATCAAAATGGATACCTCCTTTAACATCTCATCCGTCAGCAGCAAACCGTCATCCCGCCGGTTCTGTCAGGGCGCCTCTTCCACCGTAAGGCGGAAGGGAAATCCCTCCGCCCGGGCCATCGCCATCCCGGCCTGGGCCTTTGTCTGCGCAATGTCATAAGTATAGGTTCCCACTGCCGCGCTGCCCGCCCGGTGCACCGCATACATCAGCCTGACCGCCTCCCGCTCCTCCTTGTGAAACAGCTGGATCAGCAGCCTGACCACAAAATCCATCGTAGTAAAGTCATCATTATGCATAATCACATGGTAGAACTTTGGCTCCCTCAGCTCCGTTTTTGTTTTTTCCTGAAATGATCCCTGTAAAGACATACTTTTTTCCTTTCGTATTACCCTGAAAATCCGCCGCCGGATAGGCGGCATTCATTCAGGGATGCCAAATGCGCCCGCCAGATTTTCATCTTTGGTGGTACGTCAGCTGCCGGGCGCATGCTGGTTTACCCTGAAAATCCGCCGCCGATTAGGCGGCATTCATTCAGGGATGCCAAATGCGCCCGCCGGATTTTCATCTCTGGTGGTGCATCAGCTGCCGGGCGCATGCAGGTTTACTTTGAAAATCCGCCGCCGGACAGGCGGCGTTCATTTTATTACTCGTCCTCATCCTCTATCTCATTAAAGGTAGCGCCGCCTTCCAGCACCTTTGTATTGGTATAGCCGTAATACTTCAGACGGTTCTGGGTCAGGTAGGCACGTTTGCCCTTGACGCACACCAGCAGCAGAGGATCATCCTTGCCCAGTCCCTCTACAGGGCCGTTAATTGTCGTAACATCCAGGCTTCTTTTTCCCTTCAGGCCGGGAACGGGCATACAATCAATGATTTCGTAATCCGCCCCATCGCCTGCCTCATACTCGGCGGGAGAAACAGAGTCCATATCTCCATCCATCTTGTTCATCAGAATATTTACTGTATGGGCGAATGGATGGATCGCAGTGGAGAAGGGCGGCGCATAGGCAAAATCCAGGGAAGAGAGCTGATCTACGGCAGCGCCCAGGGAAATCGCTGTTACTGCGATATCCGTTATCTTGTCCACAGCGCCGCTTCCCAGCACCTGTACCCCCAGCAGCTTCCGGTCTGTTTTGGAAGCGGTCATCTTAATGATGAAAGTGGACGCGCCGGGATAATAATGCGCCTTGTCTTCCACGATGGACAGAACGGACACGGTGTCATAGCCCGCCGCTTTCGCCGCCGCCTCTGTCAGGCCGGTACGTCCTGCGTTCAGCCCGCCGGGCAGCTTCACCACGCCGGTGCCCAGGACGCCCGGATAGGCAATCTCTTCGCCAGCCAGATTTTTCGCCAGCACACGGCCGGAGATATTCGCGGTAGAACCCATGGGAGACCACGCCGGCTTACCGGTCTGGCGGTTCGTTACCATCGCACAGTCGCCTGCCGCGTAAATATCCGCTGCATTCGTGCGCATATACTGGTCTGTCACAATCGTTCCCTTTACCATCTCAATGCCGCTTCCCTCCAGGAAGGCCGTATTGGGACGGATGCCGATGGCCAGAATCAGAGCGTCAGCCTTCAGCGCCCGCCGGCTGGTCTGCACCTTTTCCACCCTGCCCTCTCCGGTCACGCCTTCCAGGGCAGTCTCAGTCAGAGCCATAATGCCGGCCTCTGCCATCCGGTTCTCAATATATTCTGCCATTTCGCTGTCCAGGAAATTCGGCAGCACATGGGGAGCCATATCAATCACAGTCACCTTTATCCCCTGGGCAGCCAGATTTTCCGCCACCTCCAGGCCGATAAAGCCGCCTCCGGCTACCACCGCCCGCTTAATCGTCCCCGCCTCAATGGCAGCCCGCAGGGCAATGGCGTCATCCGGAGTACGCATCACAAAAATATTCTCCAGATCCAGACCGGGGATGTCCGGCACAAAAGGCGATGCGCCGGTGGAAATCACCAGTTTGTCATAGGCATATTCCTTTACCTCCCCGGTTTTCAAATCCCTGGCCTCTACTACATGGGCCTCCGGCTTTACCGCCACTGCCTCGGTCTCAGTCAGAACCGAGGCGCCGGTCAGCTTCGCGTACTGCTCCGGCGTATTGACGATCAGCTGTCCCCTGTCATGAATCACGTCACCTACATAATAGGGAAGCCCGCAGCCCGCGTAGGAAATATCCTTCCCCTTCGTCAGGATCGTCACCTGATGATCTCTGTTTTCCCGCAGCAATTTCGCGGCAACCTTTGTCCCGGCCGCCACGCCGCCTAAAATCAATACTCTCATTTTATTCTCCTTCTTTCCGCCTTTTATCGCTGCCATTATTATAACACTTGATTTCTTATAAGGAAAATGATATTTTTAAATAGAACCTATTCAAAAAACCTATGAGGTACCTGATATGACCATCCGACATTTAAGAATATTTGCAGCGGTAGCGGAAACCGGTTCCATGTCCGCCGCCGCCCGCCAGTGCTTTATTACCCAGCCTACTGTCAGCCAGACTATCCGGGAGCTGGAAAACCACTATCAGCTCCGGCTCTTTGAGCGTCTCTCTCAGAAGCTGTATATCACGGAAGCAGGCCGCCAGCTGCTGGCCTACGCCCGCCGTACCCTGAACCAGTTTGATCTGCTGGAAGCCAATATGGAGGCTATCCGGCACCAGGAGCGGCTGCGGATCGGCGCCACCATCACCGTAGGGGCCTGTCTGCTCTCCTCTGTCCTCAACGACCTGAAAGCGCTCCATCCCCGGCTGGAAACCTATGCCTGCGTGGCCAACACCCGTCTGATCGAGGGAAAGCTGCTGGATTCAGAGCTGGACGTGGCTCTGGTAGAGGGCTCTATCGCCAGCCCTGACCTGATCGCCATTCCTGTGGTAGACGATTTCCTGGTACTGGCTATGGCGAAAAACCACCCTCTGGCCCAAAAGAAAAAAATTCACGTCCAGGAGCTGGCAGATTATGATTTTGTCATACGGGAAAAAGGAAGCGGCACACGTCAGCTGTTCGAAGACTATCTGGCGAAAAGCCATGTGACCTGCCGGATCGCCTGGGAGGCCACATGCCTGGACGCCTTTAAAAACGCGATCATGTACAATGGCTGTATCTCAGCCATCTCTGTGCGCCTGGTAGAACAGGAAGTAAAAAGCGGACAGATTCACGTCCTTCGGAATCAGGATTCTGACTGGGATCGGCATTTTTACCTGGTGTACCATAAGGACAAATTTTATTCAGAACCAATGCGCTCTCTGGAAATGATTATGCACCGGTTCCGCCGCCCTCAGTTTCTGGAGCAGCTGGAAAC
>CALWQE010000142.1 GCA_944383605.1 uncultured Lachnospiraceae bacterium | reverse complement strand
AGGGCGTCGGAAACCTTTTCCTGGTCCGCGTGCTTTAGGAGGGCTGCCAGCTTGCCCTTGAGGCTGCGGTCCGCAGTCATCTGATAGCGGATGCGGTCGATGGAGGCGTTGGTGTATTCCACATGGCGGCGGTCGATATCCGCGATCATGCCTTCGATGCTCTCGTAGGTATCGGCAATGGAGGTAATCATGGACATGGCCTCCTCCCGGCCCGTCTCCTCGTCGGCAAATACCCGCCGCCTGAGGCCCTGGCTCACAATGGCGGAAAGGATTTCCTCGTCCAGCATCCATTCATTTAAAATCGCCAAAATGGCGTATTTGAAGCGGGGGACGGAGTCAATGGTCTTTAGGGGATAATAAACCGCGTCCACAATCTGCTCTTTATAGCGGTCGAAATGCTCCTCCAGCAAAGCGTTCACATCGGAAATCTGGCTCACCCGCTGGAAATAGCGCTTGATGTTGTTAAAAAGCAGCTTCAGCTCGTCCACCAGCCGCACGGTGTTGCGGTAGGCGGCCTGGAGGGCCTGGTAGCGGTAGTCCGGGTTCTCATCGGAATTTTTCAGGGCCGCGTAGGTGGCGTAGACGTAGCTGTTGTACTCCCGCACCCGGTCCGTAGACAGGTCATAGAGAAGATTGATCATCTCAATGGCATAGTCGGGGACGGTGACATTTTCCTCAAAGGAGCCACGCTCGTATTCAAATTCCAGCCAGCCCGTATCCCGCAGGCGGCGGATTAAAAGATGGGCCTTTCCCGAAAGATCCTCCGCGCTCTGGGCCTCGTCCCCCAGCTCCTGGGCTTCCTCGGTAAAGTCCGCCTGGAGGATGCCGCCCTCTAAGGAGCTGATCATCATGGCCGTCAGATCCTCCCGCCGGATCACCAGCTCCGTCTTGAAAGCCTGCCTCAGTACAAAAAGAGCCTCCACGTAAAGTTCCTTTTTCGTGGAGGTCAGGATGGTGAAAAAACGGTCGGGGAGGCGGGTGAAGAGGGACATGGGGGCTCCTTTCAGGGGGGATTGAGTTCGTATATGCGGCGGCTCGGGAGGGCCGGAACTGGTATTAGTATACTAAAGTTGGCGGGGGATTTCAATATGAACGGAGGAAATTATTTTAATTTTTTCGGAAGTAAATTATCAATATTTTCGGAAGTAAAACATTGATATTTTCGGAAGCGAGTGTTATGATATGCACATAAAATATCTTGTCCGAGGTAAGAAATGGAAAACAAATATTTGAAACGAATTGCGGACCATATGCTGCAGGAGCGCCTGGCAGCTAGCGGAGCCGTACTGATTGAAGGGCCCAAATGGTGCGGAAAAACCAGAACCGCTTTGGAAAATTCAAAGAGCCACTTGTTTATGCAGGATCCGGACCGTGCGGTTTCTTATCTGAAAGCAGCGGATACAAAGCCTTCTCTGCTCTTAAAAGGCGATACGCCGCGGCTGCTGGATGAATGGCAGACTGCGCCTGTACTCTGGGACGCAGTTCGCTTTATGGTAGATCAGCGCGGCGAGCCTGGACAGTTTATCTTAACAGGGTCGGCGGTTCCCAGTGACAATACGGTGCGGCATACGGGGACGGGGCGGATTTCAAGACTTATGATGCGCCCTATGAGCCTTTATGAATCCATGGAGTCCAACGGCAGCGTTTCTTTAAAAGCCCTGTTTGACGGCGAGACAGAAATAGACAGTTTTTCAAGCCTGACGATCGAGCAGACCGCATTTGCGATTGCTCGGGGCGGCTGGCCGGCTTCCATCGGCAAAACTGAAAAGATCGCGCTCCGTCATGTGATTGATTATGTGGAGGCGGTAATTAATGCGGATGTTTCAAGGGTAGATGGGATCGAAAAGAACCCTGTCCGGGTTCGGGCGCTGCTGCGCTCTCTTTCCAGAAACATTTCGACACTTGCAACGATTAAAACGATTCACGATGACATTGCCATGGGTGCCGGAGATGATAGCATCTCCGAAAAAACGATTAGCCAATATCTGAGGGCGCTGGACCGAATTTTTGTCACGGAGAATTTGCCTGCATGGAATCCGGCGCTGCGTTCCAAGACTGCTATCCGTACTTCCCCTAAACGGCAGTTTGTGGATCCATCCATTGCAGCAGCAGTTATGCGCTTGACTCCCTCAAGATTACTGGATGATTTCAATTACTTTGGATTTCTCTTTGAATCACTGTGCGACAGGGATTTACGTATCTATGCGGAAGCTATTGACGGGCAAGTATTCCACTATCGCGATGGAAGCGGCCTTGAGGCAGATGCGGTGATTGTATTAAATGACGGGCGCTGGGCAGCAGTTGAGGTGAAGCTGGGGGCCAAGGAGATTGAAGAGGCGGCAGTGCATCTGCAGACATTGAAAAATAAAGTCAACACAGAAAAAATGCGCGAGCCTTCGTTTTTAATGATACTGACGGGAACAGAAATTGCTTACCGCAGAGAGGACGGCGTTTTTGTTGTTCCCCTGGGGTGTCTGAAGGATTAAGAGGGAGTTTTGTGCGGAGGGGGTGGGGGAAGCTCTCCCCCTCGCTCCTGCCATTCTGTTGTCAGTTAAACTTCTTACGTTAGCCTGCCGCGCAAAATCTCTACCTGACATTCATGCTTTTTACGCGTATCATCTTTACGGTAAGCAATTCCTACCGCCAGGATGCGCCCTGTGTATTCTGGCTTTGCGCCATTTCCTCAAAGATCTCCATCAGTTCCCTGTTAGGAATCGATACACAGCCGTTCTCATAATTCAGGAACCCATACACCACCATTGCAGAGAATATCTCATCTCTTGTCTTAAGCTCCATAGAGGTGGCTGCATACTCCCGTACCTTTGCCGGAACCGGAATCTGCGAGATCAGCAGGCCAACATCCTCCCGCACACTGTCCACATTGGCTCCGATATAGTAGAATAATTCATCGTAAGGTCCGGAACTGGTCCAGTAATTCCCCAAATTGTTATTTTCCAGCGCAAGCACAACGGAACGTGGATTATATACCCGCTCCCCTGATTTGGTATGATACCCGTCATACCAGGCGCGCAGCTGATCTCGCGTAATCTTGCGTTCCGGGATATCCTGTTTTAGATACCGGTCATAGAGCTCATCTACTTCCCGGTCCGTAAAGCCAAAGTATTCGCTGTATTTTTCTTCTGTGACCATCGTATATTCGCAGAACATATTCAGTTCCGAACCGCTGGAATACTTGGCGATCGGCAGGATACCGGTCATATAAGCCATCTCAACGTAAGCGTTATCTTTCAAAAGATTGCTCAGAAATTTTGTAAATCGATCTTTCTCCCGATCATTCGCAAAATCCTGATGGTAGATATAATCCCATTCATCCAATACAAAAATAAATTTTTCCCCGCCGCAGTACTCGTAAACCTTCGTCAGAGCATCCCAAAGGGCATCACTTTTTTCGATTTCAGCCAAGGGATAGGCCCGCGTTAAATCCGCGAGAAGACCTTTTTCAAACCGTCCAATGTATTGTTCGTAAGATTGGCAGTTTGCAGGCCCTTTATTAAAGGAAATGTGAATCACATTATGCTGGTTCAGATGCGTCTTATACCAGGGGTAGCTGGATACGGCCAGGGTATCAAACTCTTTATGGCTGTCTACGCCTTTGCCGAAGTAGGAGGCAATCATATTGGCCATCACGGTTTTTCCAAAACGGCGGGGCCTTGTAATCGCCACATATTTCAGCCCTTTGCTTCGGTTCTTCCGTTCAAGCAGCGGCGCCAGCTCTTCCAGTATTTTTGTCTTGTCTATATAATAGGTCATGGAATAATCTTCCTGAAACAAACCGTATGCGCTGGTTCCGTTTAAGTATACGCCCATTTTGCCATCACGTCCTTTCCGCCTGAGTTGCTGCTGAAATGGATTTGCTATATGTTTACTTTACCATGGAGGAAGGGGTGGGTCAAGGGTGCTTTTGGAATCACGTACTGCTCCA
>CALWQE010000141.1 GCA_944383605.1 uncultured Lachnospiraceae bacterium | reverse complement strand
CTGTGTGGGATAAGGAGACGGTGGAAATCTGTAAAAAAGCAGGGGTAGAGCTGCTGTAGGGCAGGGTTCCTCACAAATGCCGGATGAAATTTTTTTCGCCGGAAGCAGAATTTCGGAAAATTTTGTTTGACAAAGGATAGGGATTCCGCTATAATATATTTCAATTTACAGAAAAATGCAGTGACAGGGAGGAGTACATATATCCTGAATGCTCAGAGAAAAGATGGCGGGTGAAAATCTTTGTTTCAGATATATGGAAGTAGCCCTCGAGCAGTGGGCCCAAAGGGAAAATCCTGATTGAATCCTGAATAAGCTCCAACGGATTTCCCCCGTTACAGGGAAACGGTATCAGCTGCGGCGTTTCGCGGCCTGTACCGGCAAAGCGCAGAGAAGTCTCTGAATTTAGGTGGTACCACGGATGGAAGATTCGCCCTAAGCTTTTCAAGGAAGCTTAGGGCTTTTCATTTACCGGAAAGCCAAAACCGGTTATTTGCCACTGACAGAGGCAGGCGCCTTCTGTCTGATCAGAAGCCAACTTTATGACAACAGAGGAGGGAATGGTAGGATATGAAACGGAAAGGAACGGAAAGCTTTGTCCAGGTACTGAAAAATGAAGGTGTAGATACAGTATTCGGTTATCCTGGAGGCTATGCCATTGATATTTTTGACCAACTGTATGCGCAGGATGATATTCAGGTCATTCTGCCCCGCCATGAGCAGGGAGCGGTTCATGAAGCGGACGGGTATGCCCGCTCGACAGGGAAGGTAGGCGTCTGTCTGGTGACCAGCGGCCCCGGGGCCACGAATCTGGTAACGGGTATCGCCACAGCCAATTACGACAGCGTGCCGCTGGTGTGCTTCACCGGCCAGGTGCCCAGAAGCCTGATTGGAAACGACGCCTTCCAGGAGGCGGATATTGTGGGCGTGGTGAGAAATATCTGTAAATTTACCATTATGGTACGCCAGCGCAGGGATCTGGTTCGGATCATGAAGGAAGCCTTTTATATTGCCAGAACCGGAAAGCCCGGCCCTGTGGTGGTGGATCTGCCCAGAGATGTGATGGTGGAGGAGGACGAGGATGATTTTGATCAGCCGGTATCCATCAGAGGCTATAAGCCGAATACCAAGGTGCATGAGGGACAGATCAAGCGGGCTATGGATATGCTGAAGGAGGCGAAGCGTCCGCTTTTCCTGGTGGGCGGCGGCGTAAAGCTGGCCTGCGCGGGACGGCTGATGACCACTCTGATGGAGGCGACCGGCGTGCCGGCTGTGACGACGCTGATGGGCAAGGGGGCGATTCCCTCCGGCCATCCTCTGTATTATGGAAACGCGGGGATGCATGGCTTTTATGTGGCAAATATGGCGATTAAGGAATGCGACCTGCTGTTTTCCATCGGCACCAGGTTCAGCGACCGGATTACAGGGAAGATTGATGAATTTGCGAAAAACGCGAAGATTATCCATGTGGATATTGAATCCTCCAGTATCTCCAGAAATATTAAGGTAGACGTGCCAATCGTAGCGGACGCGGGAGCGGCGATCCATGAGATGCTGAAGCGGGCGCAGTACTGCGATATAGACGGCTGGAGAAAGCAGCTGGAGACATGGAAGACAGAGCATCCCATGGTACAGCAGCGCTGCTCGGATATGCTGTCTCCGGAAACCATTATGCGGGAAATCGGACGGCGTTTCAAGGATGGGATTATTGTGACAGACGTAGGCCAGCATCAGATGTGGGCGGCTCAGTATATCGGCATGACCGGAAGAAATCAGTTTCTCACCTCCGGCGGCTTGGGAACGATGGGCTATGGATTTCCTGCCGCCATCGGCGCTCAGCTGGGCAACCCGGACAGGCAGGTGGTATGCGTTACCGGAGACGGGGGATTCCAGATGAATATGCAGGAGCTGGCCACGGCCATGGCCCACGAGCTGCCGATTACAGTCTGCATCCTGAACAATAGCTATCTGGGCATGGTGCGGCAGATGCAGCATCTTTCCTTTGACAGAAGATTTTCCAGCACCTGTCTGTGCTGGCGGAAGAGCTGCGAGAAGCGGTGCCCGGATATCAATGAGAAATGTCCGCCTTATCTCCCGGATTTCGTCAAGCTGGCAGACAGCTATGGGACGCTGGGGCTCCGGGTATTTAACCAGGAGCAGATGAGCGCGGCCTTCGACCAGGCGGCGGCCAATAAGAGCGGCCCTACGCTGATTGAATTTATCATCGATCCCAATGAGCTGGTGCTGCCTATGATTATGAACGGATGCACCGTGGATCAGATGATCGTTGATTATCCGGGGCTGAATGACGGCGGCCAGGAGCGAAATGAGAAATGAGGAGGGATGAGCAGATGAAAAAAAGATGGCTTGCGTTATATGTGGAAAACCGTCCCGGCGTCCTGGCCAGAATAGCAGGGCTGATTTCCGGGAAATCTTATAATCTTCACAGCCTGACGGTAGGCGAGACAGAGGATCTGACTGTGTCCAGAATGACCATCTGCGTAGACAGTGACGACGCGACCTTCGAGCAGATTAAGAAACAGCTGAATCACTGCGTAGAGGTGATTAAAGTGACTGATTATACCAATACCTCTCTTCATATGAAGGAAATCATGTATCTGAAGGTGAAGGGCTGCACGCTGAAGGATAAAAATGACCTGTTCAATATCGCCCAGGTGTTTGGCGTAAAGGTGGTGGATTACGGAAAGGAAAGCGTTCTGCTGGAATGCGTGCAGACAGAGGAACGGAATAACAGCCTGATCAATCTGGTGCGGGAAACCCATAAGCAGGTGACGATCGTGCGCAGCGGCAGCGTGGCTGTGGAGTCGATCAGCATACGGGACAGATAAAGGGTACCGGCGCGCATAATCTTTCTCCTGAAGGGAAGGATAAAGGAAAAAGGCAGCGGCTGTGTCTGCCTGATTTCAGGAGGTATGAGAAAATGGCGCTAAGAGATATATTATACTGTAAGGAATGCGGCAAGCAGGCGGAGGTGCTGCAGGACTGTCCAAAGGAGCTGTACTGCTGCAAGGAAAAAATGACCCGTCTGCCTGCCCATACTTCCGGCCAGGGGGAAGAAAAGCATGTGCCGGTGGTAAAGATCAGCGGCAGCCGGGTAACGGTGAGCGCAGGCTCTGTCTGTCATCCAATGGATGGAGAGCACAGCATCCGCTGGATCAGCCTGGAAACCCGGCACAGCGAGTGCAGGAAATTCCTCCAGGCGGGGGAAAAGCCGGAGGCGGAATTTATGATACCTGATCCGTCCGCGCTGGTGCGCGCGTCAGCCTACTGCAGCCTTCACGGGTTATGGACGAAGGAACTGAATCAGTAGGCTGTCTTATTTTTCTCCTTGGGACTTAACAAAAAAGGAATTTGTGTCTATAATAGATATGCTGCGGCGAAAGCTGACGGCAAATCCTGCGCCGGAACCGGCGTCAGGCAGTTATGGAACAAGGAGGACGCATATGACGAAAATAGATATTTTTTCCGGCTTTTTGGGAGCAGGGAAGACGACATTGATTAAAAAGCTGCTGAAGGAGGCCCTGAGCGGGGAGCAGGTGGTGCTGATTGAAAATGAGTTCGGCGAGATCGGCATTGACGGCGGATTTCTGAAAGAGGCGGGGATCCAGATCCGTGAGATGAATTCCGGCTGTATCTGCTGCTCGCTGGTAGGGGACTTCGGTACGGCTCTGCGGGAGGTGATTTCCACCTATCATCCTGACAGAATTTTAATCGAGCCTTCCGGCGTAGGAAAGCTGTCAGATGTGGTGAAGGCAGTGGAGCAGGTGACAGGCGAAGGAACGGCTGTGCTGAACAGCACTGTCACCATGGTGGATGTGACCAAGTGTAAAATGTACATGAGAAATTTCGGCGAATTTTTTAATAACCAGATTCAGTGCGCCGGAACGATTATTCTGTCCAGGACGG
>CALWQE010000140.1 GCA_944383605.1 uncultured Lachnospiraceae bacterium | reverse complement strand
GGATGTCCCCACAGATGACGTGGTAAAACTCTCAGAGTCTGTGATGGACAGTTTGAGGAGCATGACCAGCCTGTCTATGATGCGTCTGCTCCCGGATGGAGCTGTAGTGCAGGGCGGTGAGATTCTGCTGGAGGGAGAAAACCTGCTGGATATGCCGGAAGACAAAATGCGTCAGATCCGGGGAGAAAAGCTGGCGATGATTTTCCAGGAGCCGATGACGGCTCTGAACCCGGTGCTGACCATCGGGCAGCAGATCGGGGAGAGCCTGACGCTGCACCATCCGGAGATGAAAAAACAGGAGGTCAGGAAGCGGGTTTTGCAGCCACTGTACGGAAAAGTGCCGGAGCGAGGTACCGCCGGTCAGACTGGCAGAAGAGGATCATCTGGTACAGTGCTGGATGACGCAGCAGGAGGAATAAGAAAATGGAGCCAATTTTAAAAGTAGAGGGCCTGACCAAACTGTTTCCGGTGAAGAAACGCAGGCTGATTGAAGAAAAACGGTATGTACACGCCGTGGAGGACGTAAGCTTTGAGGTCTGTCCCGGCGAGACGCTGGGCATCGTGGGGGAATCCGGATCAGGAAAGTCTACTCTGGCCAGGGCGATCCTGGCGCTGACGCCGGTTACTTCGGGAAAGGTATTGTATCAGGGCAGAAATATTACCAATTTCCGTGTGGGGAGCAGTGAAAGGCGGAGGCTGCGCAGCGATCTGCAGATGGTTTTCCAGGATCCTTACGCCAGCCTGAATCCCCGGCTGAAAATCGGCGAGGCCATTGCGGAGCCGATGCTGGTAAATGGCCAGGCAAAAACCCAGAAAGAAGCGAGGGATAAGGTATGCCAGCTGCTGGAAACGGTAGGGCTGCGGCCTGAGGTATATGAGCGGTTCCCCTATGAATTTAGCGGGGGCCAGCGTCAGAGGATCGGCATCGTCCGGGCGCTGGCGGTGAATCCGAAGCTGCTTTTCTGCGATGAGTCGGTATCCGCCCTGGATGTTTCCGTACAGGCTCAGATCCTCAACCTGTTTAATGAATTAAAGAAGGAATTTCAGCTGACTTATGTGTTTATCGGCCATGACCTGGCAGTGATCCGATATATCAGCGACCGGATCCTGGTGATGTATATGGGAAAAATCATGGAGATCGCTCCTTATGACGAGCTGTTTGGAGAGAATACCCATCCCTATACCCAGGCGCTGGTTTCTGCTGTGCCGGAGCCGACGACGGCTCCCCGGTCAGAACGGATTATTCTGGAGGGAGATATCCCCAGCGCGGTAAATCCGCCGAAGGGCTGCCGGTTCTGCCAGCGATGCTTCCAGGCGCAGCCGGAATGCTTTGAAAAAGAACCGGATATGGTTCAGACTGGCGAGAATCACTGGATCCGCTGCCATTTCGCAAAGGAGGCTGAATAATGTTACGATTTTTGCTGCGCCGTCTGGGACGGGGCATTCTCACAATTTTTATTTCTGTAACCCTGGTATTTTTTATTGTACGGGCGATGCCCTCCGATCCGGTGGCGCTGCTGATCAGCCCTCAGATGACAGAGGAAACCCAGCAGGCGCTGATGGAATCCTATGGCCTGGATAAGCCTCTGGGAACCCAGTACATATTATATATGAAGGAACTGCTCCATGGAAACCTGGGAACCAGCTTCGCGAAGCGGATTCCGGTGACGGAATATCTGGCCCAGAAGCTGCCCTGGACGCTGCTTTTGCTGGCGGCGGTGATGGTGATTGTCCTGGTCATCGGCATACCGGTGGGACTGCTGGCAGCCTCCCGGCGGGGAAAGCTGGCTGACCGGATTATCAGCATCGTGGTAACGCTGGGCATATCGGTTTTTATTCCCTTTATGGCTTTCCTGCTGCTGTATGTATTTTCCTTCCGTCTGGCCATCGCGCCTACCGGCGGGGCCTATACGCCGCCGAAGGGAGCGGGGAACTTCTGGAACGGCGCCGGATTCTGGATTCCGATTATGCGTCAGAGCGAGTGGGAAAACGTAGAGGATCCCACTACCTATGATTACAGCGGCGCAGGTTATGGCCCCTACTATATCAGCGAATGGGTAGACGGCGAGTATGTGGTGCTGGAAAGAAACCCTTACTTTACGCTGGCCAATGATGGGCAGGGCGCTTACCTGGACGAGGTGGTATTCCGGGTATACACCGATGAAAACGCGATGGTTCTGGCACTGCAGAACGGAGAGATCGATGTCTGCGCCAATTTCCTGAGTACTTCCTCCGTTACCCAGCTTCAGTCCAATCCTCAGTACCTGATCAGTACGGTACCTTCCCTGGGCTATGCCTTCATCAGCTATTCTCAGACCAATGAGCTGCTCCAGGATATGAATGTCCGTCTGGCGCTGTCTATGTGCGCAGACCGGGACGCTCTGGTAAACGTAGCCTTCGCGGGAGGAGCGACAGCGATGTATACGCCGATCAGCCCGGTATACCAGGATTTTGTAGCTTCCAATATTCAGCAGCCGGCCTTTGACCCTGCCGGTGCAGCGGCGCTGCTGGAGGAAAACGGATATACAGATTCTGACGGAGACGGTATCCGGGAAGCTGCTGATGGAACGCCTTTAAGCTTTACGATTTCTTATAAGAGTACCCTGCAGAATGTAGACGGCGTCATGTCCATCCTGCAGTCTGGCATGAAGGAAGCAGGCATCGAGCTGGTACTTCAGCCTGTAGACGCAGCCACCTTCTCTGCCAATGTAACCCAGGGACATACCTATGATATCAGCTACAGCAGCTGGGGTACCATCGATGATGTGGATACGACGCTGCTGACCCTGTTCGGCGTTGACCAGACTCTGAACTTTATGGAATATGATGATCCGGTTCAGGAGGAGATGCTTCTGGCGATGCAGGGCGAACCGGATTATGAAAAGCGTGTGGAAATGCTGAATGAATGGCAGACCTATTTTGTAGAAAATATGCCGGCATGCCATCTGCTGGTTCCCAACAACAGCTATGCGGCAGATACCACAAACTTTGGCGGGTGGAGCATTGTGCCCGGTAATTCCGCTTATCTGAACTGCGCGCAGTTCGTAAGCGTATACGCAAAATAAATCACAGGAGGGAAATTTACAATGGAAATGAAACAGAAATCCGGCTATCGCGGCTATCAGGCTTATTCCTATCTGGAAGCCGGGAAGGATTACAAGGACTTTGAATGGGCAGACTGGGACTGGGCCGGCCGCCATATCCTCCCCCTCAGCGATGAGGAGGAGGCCAGGCTGGCCGGCCTCCTGGCCGGATCTCCTTATATCAGCCTTCATGAGCATCCTGATTTTACGACCAGGGATATGTCCTCCTGCACGCCTCTGTTTGACGCGATGCGGACAGGGCGGGACCGGTGCGGCTACGAAGCTCTGTCATGGTCCAGCCTGGACTGTGTTTTTGACAACATGATGGACGGCACCAATATTATTTCCAGCCCGGAGGGATGGAAATGGATCGATATTATCCACGATCTGGGGATGCGCCTGTGCGATATTGCCCACCAGGATTTCCTGGTTCACTGCAAGAGGGCGGAGGATATCCTGGAAGCGAAAAAGGCAGGCAAAATCGCCTGCGTTTTTGTGATCGAAGGGGCTGCGCCCATTGAAAATGAGATAGACCGGATCGATATCCTTTATGGCCTGGGGATCCGGCAGATGGGCATTACCTATTCTGAAAGCAATGCCCTGGGCAGCGGGCTGAAGGAAGATCATGACGGCGGCCTGACAAAGTTCGGGGAGAAATGTGTGGAGCGGATGAACCGGGTGGGAATGCTGATTGACGTGTCTCACTGCGGGGAGCAGACCGCCTGGGACGCCGTCATGTGTTCTGAAAAGCCGGTCATCGCCTCCCATGTGGGGGCGAAGGGAGTGTGGGACACAAAACGGATGGCCAGCGACAGGCTGCTGAAGGCCATCGCGGAAAAAGGCGGCGTGATCGGCATAGAGGCCGCGCCTCATACCACCATGTCCCGGGCCCGGATGACCCATGATATTGACAGCTATATGAAGCATTTTGAATATGTGAAAGATCTGGTGGGCATCGATCATGTCGGCTTTGGCCCCGACTGTATGTATGGCGACCATGTGGGTCTCCACCATGCTTTTGCGGCGGCGCTGTCTACGGGGGAAACGTCAAAGACGCAGACAGAGTACCAGGAGGTTCCCTTTGTAAAGTATCTGGAAAATCCCACAGAGGCCAGCTGGAATATCCCCCGGTGGCTGATCCGCCATGGGTATACCGATGAAGAAATCGGGAAGGTAATCGGAGGAAACGCTTTGCGGGTGCTGCGGGAGGTATGGAAGTAGATTTTTTTTGAGTGAGGAATAATCCGTCATATCCGGATAGCCGGATATGGCGGGTTATTCCTTTTTGTTTCACAGGATCGCCCTGCGGCGGAGTTGGATATATCTCTAAAGCGATCCGCCGCAGGCGGAGAAATTTCAGCTTCAGACAGCCGTCAGATGGAAAAATGTGTATGATTTTTAACAGACCGGAGGCTGTAAAATGAACAGAAATCGTATATAATAAAAGAAAATTCTTCGCAGATAGCCGGAATCGGAACCGGAAAAGAAGGCTTCAGGCGGGGTTTCATGGGTAAAATAAAATAGTGCGGCGAAACAGGAGGAGAACATGAAGGTTTTATATACGAACGGCGATATTCTGACTATGGACGGGCGGGAGGCCGGGGCTGTCCTGACAGAGGATGGCCGGATCACTGCGGCAGGCAGAGCGGATGAGATGGACAGGGCGGGAGCGGAAATCGTGGATCTGGAGGGCTGCACCCTGATGCCGGCCTTTATCGATGGGCACAGCCATTTCTCCGCTGTGGCCAACGGGTTTGTGCAGATTGACCTGGAGGCGTGCAGAAGCTTCCGGGAGATCGGGGAGGCGATCAGACGGTTTATCCGGGACAGAAAACCGGCGAAAGGAAGCTGGCTTACCGCCAGAGGCTACGATCCCTGGCGTCTGGAGGAAAAAAGCCACCCTGACCGCGAGATGCTGGATCGGGCGGCGCCGGGCTATCCGGTGATACTGCAGCATCAGTCCGGCCATGTGGGCGTCTTTAATACCATGGCGCTGGAGCTGCTGGGGGTGCGGGAGGATACTCAGGCTCCGGAAGGCGGAATGATCGAGAAAAAGGATGGCAGGCTGACCGGCTACATGGAAGAAAATGCTTTTATCCAGTATCAGAAGAAAATTCCGGCAGCAGGCTGGGAGGAGCTGCGGGAGGCCTATGTCCTGGCCCAGCGCCGGTATCTTTCCCACGGCATTGTGTCTGTTCAGGAGGGCCTGATGACGAAGGAGATGGAAGGACTGTACCAGGGGCTGCTGGCCAGCGGGATTTTGCAGGTGGATCTGACCGCCTACGCTTCGCCGGAGGATTACGGAATCCTGGCCGCCGCCTTTCCCGGCGCTGTCTCAGGCCGCGACAGGCATTTCCGGCTGGGAGGGATGAAGATTTTTCTGGACGGTTCGCCCCAGGGGCGTACCGCCTGGATGCGGGAACCCTATGAGGGGGAGAAGGATTACAACGGATATGGGACGATGGAGGACAGTCAGGTGGAGGCGGCGGCAGAGCAGGCCTGCCGGGCGGGCGTCCAGCTGCTGGCCCACTGCAATGGGGACGCCGCCGCCGCTCAGCTGATCCGGGCGCTGGCCCATGTGAGAAAAGAGGGGATGCAGATCAGCCGGTGCCGTCCGGTGCTGATTCACGGGCAGCTGCTGGGTGCAGACCAGCTGGAAGCTGTGAAGGAATTGGGGATTATGCCCTCCTTTTTCCCGGCCCATGTATATTACTGGGGAGACGTCCATCTGAAAAATTTCGGCCTGGAAAGAGCGGCCCATATCAGCCCCGCCGGCAGCGCCCTGAAAGCCGGGATACCCTTTACCTTCCATCAGGATACGCCGGTGGTTGACTGCGATATGCTGGAGACTGTGTGGTGCGCGGCAGTCAGAAGGACAAAAGAAGGAACCATTCTCGGGCCGGATGAGCGGATTCCGGTTGAGGAAGGGCTGAAAGCGGTGACGGCAAACAGCGCCCTGCAATACGGCGAGGCAGAAATGAGAGGAACGGTTACGCCGGGAAAATACGCGGATTTTACCATACTGGACAGAAACCCGCTGAAAATACCGCCGGACGAGCTGCCCGCCGTCCGGGTGATGCAGACCATCCGCAGAGGAGAAACCCTGTGGAAAAGAGAGGAAATCTGCCCTGTATGACGCGGCAGGCGCGTCAGGAAAGAGGAAAGTTTGGAAGAAAACTTCCAAATCTACCTGTATGACGCGGCAGGCGCGTCAGGAAAGAGGAAAGTATATGAGTGAAAAGGAACTGAACAGGCGGCTTCGGCGAATGTCTATTTTTATCACGGTCATGGCAGTTTTGCTGTTTTTGGCCGGCAGTCAGCTGATGGGTTACTTAAATCGATCGATCGGACAGGCGGCTGTGGAGCAGATGGAGGCGGAAGCCACGGAGTACAAAATCCGGATTCTGAAGCAGATCAACGCGGATTTTCAGGCTCTGAATACGCTGGCTGGCTTTATTGGGCCGGAGGAACTGGATGATATGGACGGGTTCGCAAAAAAAATGGAGCAGGCCAATGAAAATAATGATTTTCTCTCTATGGTCTATCTGGAACGGGAAGGCAGCGGAGTGCTGGTTACGCTGGGCCAGGAGACACGGACGGATGTGACGGTGGAAGACATCAGTCCGGAGGCCCGGCCGCTGGTGGAACAGGCGTGGGAGGGGGAGGCAGGCGTGTCCCGCCTTTTTCAGAGCGAGCTGGCCAGGGAACGGGTTTTTGTGTATGCTGTACCTATCTATGATGGAGGAAAGGTCATCGGATCGCTTTCCGCCAGCGACAGACTGGATATTTTCGCGGATATCCTGGAGGGCAACGGGGTGATGGGCGGAAACGGCTACCTCCATATGGTGGGGACAGATGGCAAGATGCTGATTCGTTCCGCCTCGGACGTGGTGTCGGAAGAAACGGATAATATTTTTGACGGGCCTTATTTTTCTGATGAGGAGGCAGAGGAGGCAAGGGAGGCAATGTCCGGCCAGCAGCCTTATTATTCGGAATTTACTTACCGTGGGAAGGAATATCAGTTTTTCCTGCTGCCTGTGGGGATAAACGGCTGGTATCTGATGTGTATGAATACAGTCCAGGAGGCTGGCGCCGGGGCCTACCGGATCGCGCGGATGGCCCAGATTACCTTTCTGCCGGTGATAGGGCTGATGCTTTTCCTGATGCTCTATGGATATAATCTGCTGAAGAAGAATAACCGGCAGCTGCTCCGGCTGGCCTATCAGGATCAGCTGACCGGGGCATGGAACCTGACCCGGTTCCGCCAGCTGCTGCCCGAATCCCTGGAACAGGCAGGGGGCTGTGTGGCGGTACTGAATGTGCGCCAGTTCACATTTATCCAGGAAATCTTCGGAATGGAACAATCCCAGCGGCTGCTTCGGTTTATCAAAAAAACGGCAGACAAATACCTGAAAGAGGGAGAATATGTCTGCCGGGATACCGGGGACTGGTTTTACCTTTTTCTGAAAGAGACAGAGCCCAGAAGGATTCACAGCCGGCTGATCACGGTCATGAACGAGGTGGCCGCCATCACAGAAGCCAGCCGCAGCAATTATCAGCTGGTGCTTTACTGCGGCGTGGCCATAGCTCAGGCGAAAACCAGGACGAGAGAGGACGCCGGAAAAGAGGCAAACGACCTGATGACTCATGTGATGTTCGCCCTGGATACGGCCCGGGGCGTATATCAGAATAATATCTGGTTTTACGATGCCCAGCTCCATAAGAAGGAAGAGCTGGAAAACTATGTGGAGAGCCATATGCATCAGGCTCTCCAGGACGGCGAGTTTCATATGTATCTTCAGCCGAAGTTTGACTTGAAGACAGGGAAGCTGAGCGGCGCGGAGGCGCTGGTGCGGTGGATCACCGGGGAGGGAAGGATGATTTACCCGGATCAGTTCATCCCGCTGTTTGAGCGGAACGGATTCTGTGCCCAGCTGGATCTGTATATGGTAGAGTGCGCCTGCAGGCAGCTGCGGGAGTGGATGGACAGAGGACTGCAGCCGGTGCCGATCTCAGTCAATCAGTCCAAGCTGCTGTTTTTCCAGGAGGATTATGTAGAATGTCTTTGCACCCTGACAGAACGCTTCCGGGTGCCGCCCGCTCTGATTACGCTGGAGATTCTGGAGGGGATTGCCCTGAACAATGCAGATGAGCTGAACAGGAAGATCGCCCGCCTTCAGGAAAAAGGGTTCCGGATCTCCATGGACGACTTTGGAAGCGGATTTTCATCCCTGAATACCCTGGGACACCTGAAGATCGATGAGCTGAAGCTGGACAGAGGCTTTCTGATGAATGTATCCAACAGCGAGGATGAACGGACGCGGGTGATCATGGCCCAGATGATCCAGATGGCCTCCAGCCTCCGTATTGACACGGTAGCCGAGGGGGTAGAAACCAGTTCAGATGAAGAAATGCTCAGGAAAATGGGCTGCCATTACGGTCAGGGCTATTATTACAGCCGGCCTGTGGATGTGGCAGTTTTCGATCAGGCATATATGACGGGAAAGAAAGATAGATCAGAGACGCAGGAGTAGAAAGCCTTGATGTATACAATAAATTAGAAAAAACCTATTGACATATATACAATAAGGGGTATAATAGGGATTGTAAAGGAAATCAAACAGAACGCGGCATTTCGGAAATGTAGGATATCAGCGAAAACTGAACCGGATCCCGCGCCGGGCCTTGCGGGCAAGCCTTGCATGGCAGAAATAGTGATGTACACATTAATAAGGGTGAAAAGGAGATCGATATCATGAATTCTCGTGAGAAATTAACAGCTGCATTGAACCATCAGGAATGCGGACATATTCCCTTCGATATGGGAGCGACCAAAGCGACCGGCATCAGCGCTTCCCTGCTGTACCGCCTGAGAAAACTGTATGGCCGGGAGGAACCGGTGAAAATTTATGATACATATCAGATGCTGGGGCTGATCGATGAAAAGGATGCGGAAATGTTCGGCATCGACGTCCTGCCGCTCTGGCCGGATATGACCATCTACGGCTACCGGAATACAGAGTGGAAGAGCTGGACCACTCCCGATGGAACGCCGGCGCTGATCGGCGCAGGCTGCGGCATGAAGGAGATTGACAGAAAGCTTTACATGTATCCCCAGGGCGATCTGAGCGCCCGGCCCAGCGGCTGTATGCCTTTGGACGGCGGCCATTATTTTGACTTCCTGACCCGCCAGGATCCTTATGATGAGGATAATCTGAACGGTTATGAGGATTACAAAGAGCAGCTGGAGCTGATGACCATCGATGACGAGACATTGAAATACTTCGAGGATCGCTGCAATCAGATTGCCAACAGCACAGACTGCGGCATGGTACTGAACGCAGAATATGCAAACTTCGGCTCCCAGAGTATGCTAAACGGCGCTTACGCAAAAGTAACGCCCGGCGTTCGTGATTTCAGCGAATTTCTGGTAACGCACCATACTGATCCAGAGTATATCGAAGAAATCTACGAGGCATGGACGAAGGTATGTATCCGCAACCTGGAGCTGCTGCATCAGGCTGTAGGGGAAAAGGTACAGGCTGTATTTTTAAGCGGTACAGACTTCGGAACCCAGCACAGCGAGATCATGTCCAAGAAGATGTTCCAGGATCTGTATGTGCCCTATTACAGCAGAGTAAACGGATGGGTACATGAGCATACTACATGGAAGACGCTGTTCCATACCTGCGGCTCTCTGGTAAATATTCTGGATGATTTTGTAGACTGCGGGCTGGACTGCCTGAACCCCATCCAGACATCTGCAGATGGCATGGATCCGGAATATCTGAAAAATAAATATAATAAAGATCTGGTATTCTGGGGCGGCGGCGTAGACAGCCAGACCACCATTACCCACGGCACGCCGGACGATGTAGAGAAGGAAATGCGCAAGAGAATCGAGATCTTCGGCAAAGACGGCGGATTCGTGTTCTCTGTAGTACATAATATTCAGGACAATGTAGATCTGAAGAACGTACAGAGAATACTGGATGTGCTGAAAGAGTACAGATAACCCAAACACAAGGGGCTGTCGGTTAATACCGATTTTTAGCCCCTGACATGCAGGGAAGAGGCAATCCCTGAAAATTCAGACTTCTTTAAGGCCTGAATTTTTCAGCGGATCGCCTCTTCCTTTTTATTCCCCTTATTTATGTTTTTTCAGAAGTCTGCGTGCTGCCTTTTGCGGCGTTTACCGCAGCATATCCATCTTCCGCAGATAGCCGAGGCAGTCAGCGCAGCCTTTAAAGTAGGCCTGAGCTGTTTCCATGGAGACGATCTGGGACTGGATGCTCAGCGCCTGGATCAGAGCCTTGCTTTCCTCCTCGGTCAGAGCGCAGGGACTGTTTCCGTCTGCTACCTCCGCCATCCTGGGATATTGGCGGTAAAGCTCCTGAAGCTGCTCTGTCAGTTTCCGGCAGTCCTCATCTGCATGGGCTGCCGCTGCGGAATGGCTCAGGTATTCTGTAAATTCCAGATGATACATGTCTAAAAATGTTTCAAAATTTAAGGCTGACGCCATTTCTGTTCACTCCTATCTTTTATAAAATTAGCTTTGTGAATAACATTTTAGCACGAATCATCGCAAAATACAATTCATTAATCGTGATAAAAAGAGATTATTTAACCAAACCAGAGAAGTTTTACGCTTCATGCTGCAGCGCGCAATCAGCAGCTGCAGAAAAACAGGGCTGCAGGCCGCGGTGGAGCCATTCCATGATTTCTTTCAGCTCACCGGCGGAAATCTGCCCCGGTGCGGAAGCCGAGGCCGCAGTGCCAAAGGTAAAAGCAGAGCCAAAAAATTCTCCGCTTAGGCGGCTGATGACCCCGGTCTGGGACATGGAGATGGCGACAAAGGGAACCTGGGCAGCCTGCTTCATGGCAAAAGAAGCCTCCAGAAGCGCCATCACATCCTGCTCTGAACGGGGCATCACGGCCAGTTTCGGGATATGGGCGCCAGCCTTTTCCATTGCCTGCAGGCGGGACAGCATCTCATCCGCCGGAGGCGTGCCGCGGAAATCGTGGCTGGAGAGTACGGTACAGACGCCGGCCTGACGGGCGGCCTGGATCAGCGCCGGGACAACAGATTCTCCCATGGAATATTCAATATCGATCAGGTCTGCTGTCCCACCGGAGCAGACTGCCTGGTTCAGACGAAGATATTCTTCCGGACTGATGGCCTGCTCTCCGCCCTCGGCCGCGGTGCGGAAGGTAAAAAGCAGAGGCATATCTCCCAGAATCCGGCGCAGTTCGGCCAATATCTGTCCGGCTGCCTCCGGGTCTTTGCCATTTTCGTACCAGTCTGCCCGCCATTCCGCCAGATCGGCAGGCACAGCCAGCACAGCGCGGGCTGCGCCGTAAATTTCTGCTTCTGTCCGCCCCGTGACGGGAACGCAGATTTTCGGACGGCCCTCTCCCAGCATTACATTTCGTATTTTCAGCGGTGTCATTTAGAGTCCTCCATTTTTGATATATTTTCTATTTCACAGGAAACTGCGTTCCCTATGAAACAAAAATGCTCCGTAAGATTCTTTTTTATCATATCATCAGAGACAGTGGGACGCAACCGCAGAAAGAGGCTTCAGGCGTTTTTTCTTGTGGTTCAAACATACATACAGTATAATATAAAATAAGATGGAAAAAGAAAAAGACAGCAAAGAAGGAGTAAGCGGAATGAAACGAGAGATTACAGGGCATACAGTACTGACGGCTCTGCTGGGAAGCCCGGTAGGACACAGCATTTCCCCGGCTATGCATAACGCGGCATTTGAGGCGCTGGGACTGGATTATGTATAGCTGGCCTTTGACGTGGGGCAGGACGGACTGGCCCGGGCTGTAGAGGGGCTGAAGGTAATGGGCGTCCGGGGTTTTAACCTGACGATGCCGGACAAAAATCTGATGTGTCAGCTGTGTGACCGGCTGTCCCCGGCGGCGGAGCTGGCAGGAGCGG
>CALWQE010000139.1 GCA_944383605.1 uncultured Lachnospiraceae bacterium | reverse complement strand
CCACGGAATTTCCTCACGGGTCAGATACCGGCCCATATAATAATTGTAATCATTCCAGACCGAATAATTTGCAAAATGGTCAATAATCTCCGCGATCCTGCCCGCCGGGTTATCCCAGGTAATGGGCGTAATGGCGATGTAGGCAGCCAGGCTGAGAAAACCGGCAGCCAGGCAGAACAGAGTCTGCCGGAGGATGACGGCCCCTTTCCTGCTGGCCACAGCCTTCATCCATGCCATTACCAGACAGAAAGCCAGCACATAGCCGCCGATCACCCGTATGTTCACACACAGCGCCCCCGCCGCAGCCAGGCCCAGCGTATTTCTCACTGATGCCTTTTTCATAAACCGGACGCCAAAATACAGGGTAATAATTACCGCGGAAAGAAAAATCAGATCCTTCAGGTTATAAAAGGCTTCTGACAGGATCCTGGGAGAAACCGCCAAAAACATGGCCCCCAGCAGAGCCAGCAAACGCCTGGAGGTAAATTCCCGGCAAAGAAAATAAAAAAATACCGCCCCCACAAAAAACAAAGCGAACGTATAGAAATGCCGCATGGCATACACCTGATCCAGCGGCATGGTAAAACCAGTCAGATGCTCTGCCGCCACACAGGGCAGCATCACCGTCACCCCATAATAACGGTCCTGATACTCCTCCAGCGGCTGCAGCTGGGTAAAATCCACCGTATCCGTCACCAGCTCCTGTACCTCCGGATTCAGATACATCCAGGTAATCAGGCTGCTTTTGCGCTCCACCGGCTCATCCACGCCGATTCCATAATCCCGGAAGGCCAGGCAGCCATAGACAAAAAGAAGAAGGAAGAACAGGAGCACAGCTCCCCTTCCTCCCGTAAAAAAACGTCTTTTTTCCATATCAGTCCCCATTTTCCAGAATGATATCCACCATTTCTCCCACATCCTTCATGGAGACCACCTGGCCCATCTGGAATTTAAAGCCAAATTCCTCTTCCACCGCCACAATCAGATTAATATGCTCCAGGGAATCCCAGCCTTCGATGTCCGCTGAAGTCGTGCTGTCGCACACCGTAATACTGTCATCGTCAAATATCTCCCTGAAAATTTCATTCAGCCTGTCATATACTTCATCTCTCGTCATCTTCTGATACCACCTTTATTACATGATTCTGATTTTCGTAATGATCCGGGCACAGCCGCCATACCGTATTGCCGTCCGCGTCCTCCTCTGTCTTTTCAAAGCCCATCCTCTGATAAAAGTCCTTCACCATAGCGTTCTTTGCCGTAGGATAATAATACCCCAGAATCCGTTTGTCGCCCCGCTCCCGGCAGATTGCCGCCAGCCGGTCCATCATAGCCTCCTCCATGCCCCGCTTCAGCACCCTGCAGCTCATCAGCCAAAGGAGGATATGGACGGTATCGCCCTCCTGGTTCCCGATCACCACCGACACCACGCCATTGTCGCCGAATTTATCCTCCAGACGGCCATACAGGTCAATCATCTGTTCGCTGGCAGCCGCCTGCTCGATCTCCGTCCGGGTATACCGCCGGGTTGTCAGATTAAACTGATTGCTTTTATTGGTCAGCTGGGTAATCCGGTCATACAGTACCGGCTCAAAGCCTCTGATGACCGCCTTCATTTCCAGAGATTTCAGATAATCCTCATAATCATCGAAACTGGCCTGCAGGCTGGCGCGCCGGACATTTTCCCGATACATCTCATTCCGCTTCCGGTCATCCTCAGAAAAGGCTGTCACCTCAAAAAAGCCCGACCGGTCAATCATCCTCCCGTACTGCTCCGGGGAATCCAGCTCCGGAACTGCCAGCCCGGGAAAACGGTTTCTGACAATCTCCCGTTCTGCAGGATTGTCATCCACAAAGACCATACTCTCCGGCAGAATATGCAGCGTATCCGCAATCGCCTGGATATTCCGGTCTTTATTCTCCCAGTTGGCCTGAATCACGATAAAATCCTCCGGCTTCAGCATACAGTCCGGATGATTCAGTCCCGCCAGGGCATTTTCCATATCATTTTTTGAATTTACATTCAGCAGGACGCCCAGATTTTTCAGCTGCCTCAGATAAGACTGAAACTCTGCGTAAACCTGTCCCATGGAAGTCTCCGGCCCCATCTGCAGCCCCTCCGGCCCATCGTCTCCGACCACGCCGCCCCAGAGGGTATGGTCCAGATTCAGCGCCAGCGCCTTTTTATTTTTTCCCAGCAGGGATTTCAGGATATTCGCCAGGTTAAAGGCCAGCTCCGGAATCGCCGGAACGCAGAGGGCGTATTTATACATATGCCAGTAAAAAGGATCTGCCCACCGATCCAGCCCATAGCAGGCGGACAGATACAGGATATCCTGGATATAAAATCCGGGATGGGAGCGGGCATACTCATAAAGCTTCTCATTCAGCCGGGTTACAAAATTCACTCTGCCAGACAGATCAAAAGCCTCTCTGTTTCCCATCAGCCGCACATCAGGCAGCTCAAAATTATTTTGAATCACCGGACAGCCAAACTTTTCGCCGATGGATTCCCACATCTGGCGGAAATAGGAAAATTCCTGCCCCAGCAGCTCTTGCGCCCGTTCGGGGCTGTCTCCCGGCTCCGGAAAAGCCCGGATGTTCCGACTGGTAGTATGAATATAAATAAAATCCGGCCGGAAGGAAAGCAGCTCCTCATCCGGAAACATGGCGTCCTGCCAGAACCGGCCATATTCCGACTCATAAAACTGAGGACGGATACCCTGGTTCAGCAGGAACAGCTCCAGCATGGAAATGACGTCATGGGTAGTGGAGCCGCCCAGCACCGCGATCCGCTTCTCCACCCAGGGTCCCTCCTGATTCAGCAGGCTTTTTCTGAGCGCGCGTCTTTTCTTTAATAAATATTCACTGTTAAAAGGATATTCCAGTTCTCTCATGGTATCTCTCACCTTACTTTATGTCAATCCATCCCCTGCAGGATTCTTTTTTATATTGTAACAGTTCAGTCTTTCGCAAGCAAGCGTGCACAGCCTGTCTTTTCTTTTTCTGCATGGCTGAACTGTTACTTTATATTGTATCCTGTACAAGCGAAAAAGACAAGGTTTCCTCTTCATAAAGATGGCGTAACTTGTAACAGTTCAGCCATGCAAAGATTCCGTCTCCAATAAAACAGAACAGCGTCTGCATCGGAGAATTATCTTTCCCTTCTCCCGATCCCGCCTGATCTGGTATTTTTCCGATAAACACCCGGACTGCATCCTTCTACCCGGCGGAAAACATTCTGGAAATAACTCTGAGAACTGAAGGACAAAAAAGCGGCGATCTCTGCCAGGCTTGCATCTGTTTCTTCCAGCATCTTCTTTGCGCAGCGGATCTTAACCTCCTGAATATAATCAGTCAGATGCTGACCTGTACGGGCATAAAAAGTCCGGCAGAAATATTCCCGGGACAGTCCTACAGCCGCCGCCACCTGGGTCAGGCTGATTTTTTCCGTACAGTGATCGGCGATATATCCAGCAGCTCTGCGCAGCAGCGGGTCACGGAAACCGGCGCCTTTCTGACTGTAAACCAGATGACAAAACTGCCGCTTCACCTCATCTGCCAGCGCCTGAACCTGAGCCACACTCCGACAGGCCTCAATTCTCCGCACGAACTCTTCTTCCATCTGGCTGCATCTGATATGCCCGGCGCCGCCCTGAATGGCCGCTGTTTTCAGATTATGCGTCAGGATGATCACCAGATTCCGCATATGCCGCAGCGGCGTAGCGCCAAACGCGCCATGGCGGCCGCCGCTCCCGGTCTGCCAGACCAGCGCCTCCATCGTTGTTGTATCTCCCGCCCGCACGCAGGCGCACAGCCTCTCCATCAGCTGCTCATCCTCCTCAATCTGCTCCAGCGCCTCCTGATCATCCAGACGGGCGAACAGTCCCCCTTCCATCATATCCGCACCTCGGTTTCTGTCTTAAAATAAATGCCCTTGTTTTCCAGTTTCCAAAATATCGATTTGATTCAATCCCGGCCCTTTTTATAAGGCAGGGCAGCTGACATACCAATATTGTATAAAATAGGTCAATATTTTGCAATACTTTTTCATTGTCTTCTGATATTATTCATGAAAATATTTGTGCAAACAGTCTGTTTTCAGCATTTTTTCTAAAACAGACGCAAAAATCAGACAGGAGGTATTTCTTATGAAAAGACTGGAAAACAAAGTTGCCATCATTACCGGCGCCAGCGGCGGCCTGGGCAAGCAGACTGCGATCCGTTTCGCCCAGGAGGGCGCCCGTCTGGCAATCTGCGCCAGAACGGAAAGCAAACTGATGATAACCAAAAAGCTCTGTGAAGAAGCGGGTGCGGAGGTTCTGGCCATGACAGCCGACGTAAGCCAATATGACCAGCTGAAAAACTTTGTCGATCAGATCGGAAAGCAGTTCGGCACCGTCGATGTGCTGGTAAACAATGCCGCCACCATCAGCGCTCCCCATCCCTTTATTGAGCACACAATCGCTGACCTGGAAGAGGGGCTGCACAGCGGCCTGTACGGTACCTGGTATATGATGCAGCTGTGCTATCCTTATATGAAAGAAAAAGGCGGCTCCATCATCAACTTCGGTTCTGTCGGGGGTGTGGCCGGACTGGAGGGCTTTGCCGCATACGCCGCCGAGAAAGAAGCCATCCGCGGCCTCTCCCGCGTGGTTGCCCGGGAGTGGGGCGCCATGAATATCCGTGTCAACTGTGTATGCCCCAACGTCATCACAGACCGTTTCGAAGAAGGGATCGCAAGCTCTCCCAAGGAGATACAGGATTACCTGATCGCCTCCATGTCCAACAATGTTATGCACCGCCCCGGCCGGGCCTATGAGGACGCTACGCCGGCCATCCTCTTCCTGGCCAGCGATGACAGCCGGTGGGTGACCGGTCAGACCCTTCATGTAGAGGGAGGAAACTGGATCGGCGCTTAAAGGAAATAATATCTGAAATTCTTCGCCTGTATTACCTGCATTTCAGAAGATAGGCCGTATAAGGATGATCCAGATGGTATCCCAGCTTCTTCGCCAGCTCCATTGACTGGGGCGTATGGGCGTCCCAGCTGGGATACAGTCCCCGGTCCAGGCATTCCAGAATCAGCCTGGCAGCGCAGCTGTAAGCCAGCCCCTGTCTTCTGAACCCTTCCTTGGTATCAATTTCAATCTCGATTCCTTCCCGGTAAGTGGAGTAAGACGAAGCCCCCGAGACCGGTTCTCCCCCTTTCAGAGCCATCACGCCCAGGCCCAGCCGGTGATAGGTCTGATAATCCGGATACTGAGATGTCAGATCTCTGCACCAGTGATGCCTGCCGCAGTAATCATACAGCTCCCGGCCGATCATTTTCAGCTCATATCCGTCAGGGAGAGAGGCTGCTGCCCGTTTCAGGTGATCCCAGTGAAACACATCAGGCTCTTTTTTCATCGCATAGCGGGTGATTTTCTGAATCCTGCCGCTGTGGCAGCCCTCGATCAGCCTGGCCCACCCTTCATCCTGGGGCACCAGAATCATAAAGTCCTTCTGTACATCCCAGGGGCGGAACAGCGCCAGTTCCGGACTGGGCTCCCCTGCCAGAAAGGCGAAATCTCCCAGCACCGCCATAGCTGACTGAGGCTCCTCAAAATCATCCCCATATACCTCTCCCATCACCCCCTGAAGGCATGACCAGATCATTGTATCCTGCCAGCCGCTGAATAACAGAGAGGCCGCCTCCTCATCCAGTAATTTCACGATCATTTACCTTTCTCCCTTCCGCGCATTTTTCAAAAATCCTTCTGAAATCCTCCCTGGCCTCCTCCATCTTTCCAGGGTCACGGAGGATGGCGGAAGGGTGGTATACCGCAGTCAGCCATGTATTCTTCCGGTACAGGAAGGTTCCATGCTCTCTGGTGATCCGATAGCCGGGACTGATGATCCGCTGGGCCGCAATCCGTCCCAGACAGACAATGATCCGGGGCCTGAGCAGAATCGTCTCATGCTTCAGATAAAGAATACAGGCCTCCTGTTCCTCCGGCAGCGGATCCCGGTTTCCCGGCGGATGGCATTTCACCAGATTCGTCAGGTAAATATCCTCCCGCTTCACCCCGGCCGATTCCAGCAGCTGGTCAAACACCCGCCCCGAAGGGCCGGTAAAAGGGATGCCGTCCCGATCCTCATTCCGGCCCGGCGCCTCCGCCACAAACATCACAGGAGATTTCAGGTTCCCCCGTCCCATCACCGGCCTGTTTCTGGTTACTGACAAAGGGCACCGGGAACAGTGGTCTACAAATGCTTTCAGTTCATCATACATGTACATATTATCCGCCTCTCTCTGCCGCTATGATAGGGGAAAACGATATGCCGCATACGGCGCTTTACTGCTTTTCCGCCGCTCTGACATAAGTGATAATTTTATTCAGATCCCCCAGCAGATAGCGCTCCCGCATCCACATCAGACTGATGACCTGCCGGTCTGTATCATCCTCAACCGGTATCCCCGCCAGCAGTTCCGGATGCAGCTCCACATAAGACTGATAGGCGAAGCTAATGGCATGGCCGGCAGATACCATCTCAATAATGGTTGCGAACTGACTGGTCTCCATGATAACCTTCGGCGTCAGGCCGTAGCGGGCAAAAAGCCGGTGTACATACTGATTGTTGGCAAAAGAGCTGTCCAGGATCACAAAAGGTTCATCAGCCAGCTGTTCTACTGTTACCGAAGACGCGCCTGCCAGCGGATGCTGCTTTCCCACACAGCAGACATACCGCGCTCGGGCGATCGGCACTTTATCAAAATATTCCTGATCAGCCATCTCGTCCGGGAAAATAGCGCAGTCCAGCTTACCCTCCAGCAGCATACGCCGCAGAACGACAGATCCGTTTTCAAAACGCTGAAATGTAATCTCAGGAAACTGGCTGTGTATTTTCTGATACTTTGAAATATTATCCCTTAAATTCCTCCAACTCCTCTCAGTTCTCCCGGACCATCTGTACCCGCTTCTTCCTGATGCCTTCCACCTCAAAAAGTGGCCTATGTCATCTTCAATAACAGCAATCGTGTCCGTTCCAAACTGCTGCACAATCCTCTTCACAAACTTTTGCCCTATTCTCTTGATCAAGCTGCTACCCAAGAATTTCTCGATACCATAGATGGTGGCAGGCGTGGTCTATTCCCATTTTCCGCTATGAATTGCCTGCCGTATTTAGCATCTTCAGTTTCTGATAATGCGACAAATATCCGCTCAGGCATTGTGCCGTCCAGTCCGTATTCAGATTTTTCGATACCTCATCGCAAAACAGCTCAAGATAGCCCCGGCGAAGGAGGATGTTATAAAGTTCGATACCTTCTTCTAATCTTGGTTTCATACTTACGTTTCTCAGCCTACAATTTCCGTATATTTCATCCCTCGTCCGCCCATTCTGATTTCATCAGAGAAAATCCAGTTGCTGCCATTCTAATAATCACATAATTGGT
>CALWQE010000138.1 GCA_944383605.1 uncultured Lachnospiraceae bacterium | reverse complement strand
GCACAGCGTGATAACGCCGCGATGAATGACGAATACGGAGCGAGGAGGGAATATCAGTGAAACATATCAAGACATTAAGCGGTTCCACATTAAAGGATACGATGAAGAAGGGCGGATGCGGCGAATGCCAGACTTCCTGCCAGTCTGCCTGCAAGACTTCCTGTACAGTAGGCAATCAGAGCTGCGAGAACCGTAAATAAACCTGTATGCGCCCGGCAGCTAACGTACCGCCGAAGATGAAAATCCGGCGGGCGCATGGGGCATCCCTGAATGAAAGCCGCCTATTCGGCGGCGGACTTTCAGCGTAAAAAAGAATCCTGCGGAGCGCTTTTATTTAGCAGGGAACGAAGAATGGCGTTTCCTGTGAAATAAAAGACGTATTGATTAAACTACATGCAGATACCGATGGGGACACTTCGCCGGGCGGAGTGTCCCCCCGTCAGTTAGGAAGAGAAAAGGAGAATAAAATTTGATTCACCAGTATAAAAACAATGGCTATAATATCGTGCTGGACGTATGCAGCGGTTCTGTCCATGTGACGGACGATGTCACCTATGACGCCATTGCCCTTTATGAGTCCTGTCCCCGCCAGGAGATTCTGGACCGGCTGTCCCCGGTGTACGGCAGAGAGGAGACAGAGGAGGCGCTCAGGGAGATTGAAGCGCTCAAGGAGGCCGGCCAGTTATTTACCGAAGACGTATATGAGTCTTATATTACAGATTTTAAACAGAGAAAAACCGTAGTAAAGGCGCTTTGCCTTCACATCGCCCATGACTGCAACCTGGCCTGCCGCTACTGCTTCGCGGAAGAAGGAGAATATCACGGCCGCCGGGCGCTGATGAGCTTTGAGGTGGGGAAAAAGGCCCTGGATTTTCTGATTGAAAATTCCGGGAACCGGCGGAACCTGGAAGTGGATTTCTTTGGCGGCGAGCCCCTGATGAACTGGAAGGTGGTGGAGCAGCTGGTGGAGTACGGGAGAAGCCGGGAGAAAGAATGCAATAAAAATTTCCGATTCACCGTGACGACCAACGGTATGCTGCTGAACGCTGAGATCATGGGATTTTGCAACCGGGAGATGGGCAATGTGGTGCTGAGCCTGGATGGCCGCCGGGAGGTCAACGACCGGATGCGGCCCACCCGAAACGGAAAAAGCAGCTACGACATTATCGTTCCTAAATTCCAGAAGTTTGCCGAGAGCAGGAATCAGGAAAAATATTATGTGAGGGGTACCTTCACCCATTACAATCTGGACTTCTCCAATGACGCGATCCATTTTGCTGATCTGGGCTTCCGCCAGATGTCCATCGAGCCTGTGGTGGCATCGCCGGAGGATCCTTACGCTATCCGGGAGGAAGACCTGCCTCAGATTATGGAAGAATATGACAAGCTGGCAGCAGAGTATATCAGGCGGCAGCGGGAGGGAAGAGGCTTTAATTTCTTCCATTTTATGATCGACCTGAATCAGGGCCCCTGTGTGGCGAAACGGCTGTCGGGCTGCGGTTCCGGCACCGAATATCTGGCGGTGACGCCGTGGGGCGATCTGTACCCCTGCCATCAGTTTGTAGGCGAGGAAGGCTTCCTGATGGGCAATGTGGATGAGGGCATTACCAATACTGCGCTGCGGGATGAGTTTAAGCTGTGCAATGTATACGCCAAGGAGAAATGCCGGAACTGCTTCGCCAGATTCTACTGCAGCGGCGGCTGTGCGGCCAATTCCCACAAGTTCCACGGAAAGATTACCGATGCCTACGATATCGGCTGTGAGATGCAGAAAAAGCGGATAGAGTGCGCTATCATGATTCAGGCGGCGCTGGCGGATATGGCAGACGGCCAGGAGGGCTGAAATGGCGGAATATCGGATTTTAAATAAATGCGGCCGGGCAAAAAGGGCAGAGTTCCATACCGTTCACGGCGTCATTCAGACGCCGGTCTTTATGAATGTGGGAACGGCGGCGGCGATTAAAGGAGCTGTGTCTACAGATGACCTTCACGAGATCGGGACCCAGGTGGAGCTGTCCAATACCGACCATCTTCATGTCAGGCCAGGAGACGGGGTGGTGAAGCAGCTGGGCGGCCTCCATAAATTTATGAAATGGGACAGGCCCATCCTCACCGATTCCGGCGGCTTTCAGGTATTTTCCCTGGCGGGTCTGAGAAAAATTAAGGAAGAGGGCGTCCATTTTCATTCTCACATTGATGGGAAAAAGATTTTCATGGGGCCGGAGGAGAGTATGCAGATTCAGTCCAATCTGGCTTCTACCATCGCCATGGCTTTTGATGAGTGCGCCCCCCATCCCTGCGACAGGGATTATATGGAGCGCTCTGTGGCCCGGACCACCCGTTGGCTGGCTCGCTGCAAAAAGGAGATGGAGCGGCTGAACCAGCTGCCGGATACCATCAATCCGAACCAGCTTCTGTTCGGGATTAACCAGGGCGGCACCTTTGACGATATCCGGATGGAGCAGGCCAGGGAAATCAGTGAAATGGATCTGGACGGCTATGCCCTGGGCGGGCTGGCGGTGGGAGAGTCCCATGAGGAGATGTACCATATCCTGGATGTGACGGTGCCCTGCCTGCCGGAAAATAAGCCTACCTATCTGATGGGCGTAGGCACCCCGGCCAATATCCTGGAGGGCGTGGACAGAGGGGTGGACTTTTTCGACTGCGTCTATCCATCCCGAAATGGACGCCACGGCCATGTTTATACCAGGTACGGGAAGCTGAATCTGTTTAACGCCCAGTATGAACTGGACGAGCGGCCCATCGAGGAGGGCTGCGGCTGTCCGGCCTGCCGCTCCTACAGCAGAGCCTATATCCGCCACCTGCTGAAGGCAAAGGAAATGCTGGGTATGCGGCTGTGCGTGCTTCACAACCTGTATTATTATAATCACCTGATGGAGCGGATCCGGGCGGCGATTGAAGAAAACCGGTATCCGGAATTTAAGAAGGCGGCTTTGGAAGACCTGAAGGTGTTAAGCGGCGGCTGAGAACCGGCCAAAGAAAAAGGAATGGTATTCGCTTTCAACAGCGTATCAGGAATATATATCTAACTAAAAGGAATGAGAAAAGGAGATTCAAGAAATGGACAGTGTTTTATTTTGGGTCGTTTATGTCGTACTGATTGTGGCGATGATGTACTTTATCGCGGTAAGACCCCAGAAAAAGCAGCAGAAACAGCTTCAGGCCCTGCTGGCCAGCCTGGAAATCGGCGACAGTGTGCTGACCTCCAGCGGCTTTTACGGCGTGATCATTGACATCACAGAGGACACCGTCATCGTAGAGTTTGGAAGCAACAAAAACTGCCGGATTCCCATGCAGAAATCAGCTATTGTGGAAGTAGAAAAGACCAAGAGCTGACGCGAAAGCCAGGGGCATTCGCAGAAAACGGCACAGACAGCAAAGGGGCTGCCTCACAAAAAAGGTTGAGGCGGCCCTTTTTTGCGGCAGGGCGCCGATGGAAAAAATGTGTAAATAATATATTTGTATCTTCTTTATATTTGTGCTACAATGGCGGTATATGCGAGAAAATGTCAGGGAGCTTTCCTGTTTTGCGTGGGGGGGGGGGTAAGGGAAAATATGGAAGAAAAGAATAAAATTATAGAAGAAATCAGCGAGTGCATGAAATATCTGGACGCCTCGGATATATGCGCTCTTTTTTTAATCTCCCTGTCACAGGAAGAGGAAGCCGGAGGCGAATTTTCGGCGCAGAAGGCCGGCAGGATCATTGGCGTGCTGGCCAGGCTGTTTCAGGAGAAGGGGGCGTCAGCCGGTTATATTGGGAAAGGGCGCGCAGCCGCTTTTCTCCATGGGGCGCTGACAGAGGATCAGGTTCGGGAAAAAGCGGCGATGCTCAGCGAAACCTTCCGGCGGGCGTCGGCAGAGAGTGAAAGCGGGCGCGCATATTATGGCTGGCTGGGCGTTTATATGTTCCGGGCTTATGAGGATTCTTTTCGGTATGCGTTCCAGAAGGCAGAGTACGCCCTGGAGATGGCGAAGCGGAATCATGAAGAGCATCATTATTATATATATGTATCCGCAGAGGAGGAACCGTCCGGCGCGGCTGCTTCTCCGGCGTTTAGGGCCATCCATGTGATGGCGGATTATATTGACGAAGGAGCCCGTATCCTGGAGGCCGGGAAGGAGCTGCGGGTTATTTTTACCAGTCCGGGCTTTTATAACCGCCTGGGTATGGCAAAGAAGAAAGAGGCGGGAGAGGTCAGGATCCATCCGGCGGATGTGGAGCAGTATGAGGCTGACGTCCGCAGAGCCGCTGCCGGTCCGGATGTAGTCGAGAGCAGTTACCGGGTATCCCGGGACGGGATTGACTGGATTCCATGCCGGGTAAAGCTGGTTCGCCTGGCAGAGGGAGAACCGGGCCCGGCCGTCCTGGAAATTTCCCATAATGTGACCGGGCTGGAGCAGCTAAAGAGCCAGAGCGAGGAAAACAGAGAGTGGCTGCGGTATGTGGCGGGGCAGAGCAATTATCAGCTGTGGGAGGCAGATCTGAAAACCCGTGTATTCCGGCTGCTTTACACGAAAAATATGCAGGAGGGCCGTCAGGCCGTCTATGAAAATTTCCCGGAATCTCTGATTGACAGCGGCCGGATTCACCGGAGCAGCGCGGAGCGGTTCCGGCAGTTTGCCCGGGGAATGTATCGGGGGAAGACGGAGGACAGCGAAAATTTTGTCATTCAATACCGGCAGAGCAGCTGCTATGGCTGGGCGTCTATGTCTTATCATATGCTGTACGATGATGCCGGCCGCCCGGAGAAGGCGCTGGGAATCAAGGAGGATCTGTCCAGCCTGCCCGGCCTGCCGGGCAGCCCGGTGCAGCGAAGGCCCATGCCTGCGGATCTTTATCCCCATCTGTACTGCTATTTCCAGGCAAATCTGAGCCGGAACGAGGTGGAGCGGCTTTATCTGGAGGGACGGGATCGGAGCGGGATAGTCCGGAACCGGACTTATACGGAGGTAGTCAGCGAGGAATCGGTTCATGTTTTTACTGCGGACGATGGAGAACGGCTGCAGGCAGAGTTTGGCCGGGAGCATTTGCTGGAACGCTTCGCCCAGGGGAGACGGTGGTTTTATGACCGGTACCGGGCGGCGGACTCCAGAGGAGAGATTCAGTGGATCGCTCTGGGGGTTAATCTGGGCCGGGATGCGGAAACCGGCGATATCTGCCTGTTCGCTTACATGAGTTATGAGAACCAGCGCCAGAGATGGGAGACGGAAAGCCGGAACCTGCCGGTGGCCGAGCGGCTCCCCGGAGTCTATGAAGCCGGGTCGGAGGAACGGCTGGTGCGCCATCTGATGAAGCAGGGCGGACAGCGCATGTATGCCCTGGCGGAGATCCGGATCGAGGGCGCCGGGGAGCTGTTTCAGAAGGACAGCGGGAAGGAAGAGGACATCCTGACCGCCCTGAAGGTATTTCTGGATACAGACTGTGTGGCCGGAAGAACAGAGGAAGGAGGAAGGCTGCTGGTTTTCTTCCCCCATGCTTTTTCCAGGCCGCTGCTTCGCCGCAAAATAGAAAATGCTTTTTCCTTCGCCAGAATCTCCCTGGACGGCATGGCGGAGATGAATTATCTGCGGCTGGTGGCCGGCGTGGTCTGCGGAAACGGGGAGGATGTGTCCCTGGAGGAGATGTTAAGAACTGCCTCCCGTCTGTGCCGGCTGCATCAGGGGGCGGCGGAAGATACGGTAGTTTTTTCAGAGGAGGATGGCAGGAAGGAAAACAGCGTTCCCGCATTGAGTGAGCGGATGGCGGATGAACTGCGCGTCACGCAGAGAGAGTATACCAGTAAAATGGAGGAGGAAGAAAAGGACGCCGCCCTGAACTGCCAGAGAATCATGCTGATGGCAGACAGTGCGGAAACCTCCCTGAACAGAGCGCTGGAGCAGATCGGCCGTTTTTATATGGCAGACCGGGTGTATATTCTGGCGCTGACAGAGAACAGGCAGATCGTGACCATGCTGAATGAGTGGGCGGACCGGGGACGGTTCAGTATCCAGCAGACTGTCTCCGGAAAGAGAATCGAGCAATTTCCGGTGATTGCCCGTTATCTGAAAAATCCGGGCCCTATCTTTCTGGCAGCGAAAAAAGACAGCGAGAATACCGTTGGCAGTCAGGGGGACGGGCTGTGGCAGTACGCGATTATGCCGATGGAAAAGCGAGAGGACTACGAACCGCTGCTGTGTATTGAAAATCCAAAGAAACGGGTGGAAAAGACCGGGCTGCTGGAATATCTGATTCCTCTGCTCAGCCGGGAGCGGGAGCGTTTTCTGCTGCATGACAGGATGGCTTCGCCGCTGGACCGCCTGTACGCGCTGCCGAACCTGAAGACTTACCTGAATGTGGTCTATTCCCTTGATTCCGATATGAACAGCTCTCTGGGCGTACTGACAGCGGATATCCCCGGCTATACGTCCATCAAAGCCGAGCAGGGCTATGAGTACGGGAGCAGGTTTTTGCTGCGTCTCTCAGAGGTGCTGGCAGACGTGTTTGGCAGCTCTATGCTTTTTCATACCCGGGAGGCGGAGTTTGTGGTGCTGTGCACCGACGTCACCTATGAGACCTTCTGGAACCACTGCGCCCGGGTCAGACAGCTGATGGGAAAACAGTATAAGGGAGCGTTCCGGATGGGATTCACATGGGCGGACGGAATCTTCACTGCCAGGGACCTGGTGCAGAAGGCCCGCTCCATTATGCAGTGCAGCGATCCTTCCGACAGTCAGGAGACGGATCAGAGCGGTTCTGGGCATCTGCGTCAGGAAGACTGGATGGAAAACAGGGACAGCTGGCAGTTTACGATTTATCTGCAGCCGAAGGTGGATATGCTGACCGGCGGCCTGGCAGGGGCGGAAGCCCTGGTTCGGGTTATGGACAGTCAGGGCAACCTGCTTCCCCATGGGCGGATCATAGAGGAAATGGAAAACCGGGGAACGATTCAGCAGCTGGACTATTTTGTATTCGACAGAATGGTCAACACCCTCCATCAGTGGAAGGAAAAGGGCTACCGGCTGGTTCCCATGTCCAGCAATTTTTCCAGGAATACGCTGCTGAATCCCTCCTCTCTG
>CALWQE010000137.1 GCA_944383605.1 uncultured Lachnospiraceae bacterium | reverse complement strand
AGATCAGGCTGCGGCGGCTGGACCGGCCGGACGCCAGCATCAGCGTGCTGGGAGACGTCAGCCAGCGGGAATGCGGCTTTGACCTGAAATTCACCTGCGACAGAAAGGAAACTTACCGGCTGGAGCTGAGCAGCCCGGCGGGAAGGGCCAGCCTGCCGGTGCGCCCCCGGGAGCTGGAACGGGAGCGAAGCAGGCGTTATGTTTCTTTCCGGAAAATGGTGCGGATGACGACTCCCGCCATGGCAGGCGGTGATCTGCGCTGCCTGGTGAAGCATGGCCCCCGGGCGCTGCGGGCCCAGTGGGAGCAGCGGTATGAGACAGAGGAAAATAAATATGAGAAATGGCTGAGCCGTCACCGGCTGACCGGGATGGAGCCGCTTGGCAGCCCGCCGCGGATCAGTCTGGCAGTACCGGTCTACCGGACGCCGGAACGGTATCTGCGGGAGATGATTCAGTCGGTGCAGGCGCAGGAGGGCTTTTCAGACTGGGAGCTGTGTCTGGCTGACGGCAGCGAGGACGGCGGGAAAACCGGGGCCGTCATAAAAGAATATGCCGCCCGGGACAGCCGGATTCAGTACCGGGCGCTGGAAAAAAATCTGGGCATCGCAGGGAATACCAACGCGGCGCTGGAAATGGCATCCGGCGAATGGATCGGCCTGCTGGATCATGACGATGTGCTGGAGCCCTCTGCTCTCTATGAGGCGGCCCGGGCCATCGCAAAAAATCCGGAGGCGGATGTGGTCTACACTGATGAGGATAAGGTGACTGCGGATCTGCGCCTGCATTTTGACCCTCATATGAAGCCGGATTTCAGTCCGGATCTCCTTCGCTCCAACAATTATATCTGCCATTTTTTTCTGTGCAGGCGCAGCCTGGCTCTGGAGACAGGAGGCTTCAGCCCGGATTATGACGGCTCCCAGGATTATGATTTTATCCTGAAGTGTACCGAGCGGGCGCGCCAGATCCTCCATCTGCCCAGAGTTCTGTACCACTGGCGCACGCATCCGGACTCCACGGCGGAAAATCCGGAGAGCAAGCTGTATTGTTATGAGGCGGGCCGCCGGGCGCTGGAGGCTCATTTGCGCCGGACGGGGACAGAAGGCAGGGTGGAAATGATACCCGGCTACCCGGGATACTATCATGTGGTTTATCCGGTAAAAGGAGAGCCGCTGGTGTCCATCCTGATTCCCAATAAGGATCAGCAGGATATGCTGATGAACTGTATCCGTTCTGTCCGGGAAAAATCCACCTATGGCAATTATGAGATCGTGGTGATAGAAAATAACAGTGAGACGGCAGAAATATGGGACTGCTACCGCCGGCTGGAGGCGGAAGGCGTTCGGGTAATCCGCTGGGAGGGGCCTTTTAATTACGCGGCCATTAACAATTTCGGCGCGGCCCATGCCCGGGGAGAATATCTGCTGCTGCTGAACAATGATACGGAGGTGATCTCTGCCGGCTGGATCGAGGCGATGCTGGGAAACTGCCAGCGGCCGGAAGTAGGCGTCACAGGCGCGAAGCTGTATTATGAGGACGATACGATTCAGCATGCAGGCGTGGTGATGAAGCTGGCGGGAACGTGCGGCCATGTGCTCTGCGGCCTTTCAGGATATGACCCCGGCCCGTTTGCCAGGGCAGTGATCCAGCAGAATTACAGCGCGGTAACAGCGGCGTGCATGATGGTAAGGAAGGATGTATTTCAGCAGGCAGGCGGGCTGACCGAGGAATTTCAGGTGGCCTACAACGACGTGGATTTTTGCCTGAAGGTTCGTCAGGCCGGGTATCTGGTCGTATGGAATCCCCGGGCCCAGCTGTACCATTATGAATCCAAATCCAGAGGATACGAGACCACGCCTGAGAAACAGGCCAGGTTCCAGCGGGAAAAAAAGCTGCTGATGGAAAGGTGGCCGGAATATTTCCGGAAGGGCGATCCCTATTATAATCCCAGCCTGACGCTGACAGCCCCGGACTGCAGCGTGGACTACAGCAGAGATTAGAAAAATACAAAGGAGATTTCCCAAGGCCCGGGCCGCAGGACAGACGCGGCAGAATGGAGAGAAAAATGGAAGTACAGGAAGAACGGAAGCCGAAAAGCCTTCTGGCGAAAACCTATGATTACTGGAAGAAAAATGGCGCCAGAAAATGCATGAAAAAAATATATATGAAATTTTTCCGGCTGGAGGAGGTCAGTTTCCGCCAGTGGCAGAAAGGGGCTTTGCCTACCCAGCGCGACCTGGAGCGGCAGAGAAGCGCCTCCTTTCCATCCGGGCCGGCGATCAGCCTGGCGGTGCCTCTGTACCGGACGCCGGAGCCTTACCTGAAAGCAATGATCCAATCCGTACAGGCCCAGACCTATGGCAAATGGCAGCTTTGCCTGGCTGATGGAAGCGGGGATGGCAGGCTGGAGGAGGCGGTGAAACAGCTGGCGGCAGGGGATCACCGGATCTGCTACCGGAATCTGGGTGAAAACAGGGGCATCGCGGGAAACACCAATGCAGCTTTGGAGATGGCGGAGGGAGATTATGTGGCGCTGCTGGATCATGACGATATGCTGGCCCCGGACGCTTTATATGAGATTGCCAAATGCGTCAGTCAGCACCCGGAGGCGGATGTGATTTATACAGACGAGGATAAGGTGGATGAAAAAGGCCGGAAATATTATGAGCCTCATTTTAAGCCGGACTTTAACCTGGATCTGCTGCGGACGATGAATTACATCTGCCATCTGTTTGTGGTCAGAAGGGAACTGGCAGACCGGGCAGGAGGCTTCCGCCCGGAATTTGACGGCGCGCAGGATTATGACTTTATTTTCCGCTGTACCGAGCTGGCGGCGCAGATCCGCCATATTCCCAAGCTGCTGTACCATTGGCGGTGCCACCGGGGTTCCACGGCCCAGGATCCGGCCAGCAAGCAGTACGCCTTTGACGCGGGGCTGCGGGCAGTGGAGGCGCATTACCGGCGGATGGGTATCCGGGCCAGGGTATCCCATTGCGTTAAACCCGGCATGTATCATACGGTCTATGAGCGGCCTTATGACCCGCTGGTGTCGGTGATTATCCCCAACAAAGACCACAGGGAAGATCTGGAGCTGTGCATTACCTCCCTGCTGGAAAAATCCTCCTATCAGAAGCTGGAAATTATTGTAGTGGAAAATAACAGCACAGAGCCGGAAACCTTCGCCTGGTATGAGGAGAAGCAGAAGGAGCTGAAAAATCTGCGGGTGGTGAAATGGCAGGGAAGGGGCGGGTTTAATTATTCCGCCATCAATAATTACGGCGTTTCCTTTGCCCGGGGAGAATATCTGCTGCTGCTGAACAATGATATCGAGATGATCGACAGCTGCTGTGTGGAAGAGCTGCTGGGACAGTGTATGCGGCCTGACGTGGCTGTTGCAGGCGCCCGCCTTTATTATGGAGACGACACCATCCAGCATGCCGGCGTGATCGTGGGACTGGGCGGCGTGGCGGGACATGCCTTCGTAGGGCTGCCCAGAAGCGAATGGGGATATATGGCGAAAGCCGTTGCCGCCCAGGACCTGAGCGCGGTAACAGCGGCCTGTATGATGGTGAAAAAGGAAGTCTATCTGGATGTGGGCGGGATGACCGAAGCGCTGGCGGTAGCCTTTAACGATGTGGATTTCTGCCTGAAAGTACGGGAAAAGGGGTGGCTGGTCGTATATGAGCCCGCTGCCCAGGCCTATCATTACGAATCCAAATCCAGGGGGCTGGAAAATACGCCGCAGAAGCTGGAGCGGTTTCATGGAGAGATGCGTCTCTTCCGGGATCGGTGGAGGAAAATCCTGGAGGAGGGAGATCCCTACTATAATGTGAACCTGACGCTGGACCGGAACGACTTCCCTTTGCGCAATCCTTACTGGATGCCCATAGAGTTCTGACAAACAGCCAGGGGCCGCCGGATCCCTTTCCGGTATCCGGCGGCCCCTGAAATCAGGCGGGCAGCGTTTCAGATTTCCACATCCGCCGCATTTTTCCTGGTGGCAACATATAACTTTTCCGTCAGACACTTGGGGCCGGTAAAAGGCTCTACCAGAATCCGGTTGTCCGCGCCGGATTTTTTCATAAATTCTTCGACAGCCCGTTCGGTCTCTTCTTCTGTGGCAGTATCGGCAACAATCGGGGTATCGGTGAAAATCAGCTGATCTCCGTACTTCTGCTTCAGCGCCCATTTATCATTCAGCTCCTGGCCGCCCCAGGAATCCATGCCGGCCTCAATCATCACCGGAACCAGATTTTCTACAAAACCGCAGCAGTGAAAATCAAAGTAGATGCCCAGGGAATGCATATGATCCGCAATCTCTTTCATATAAGGCAGAAGCATCTCTTCCGCTGTCTCCCGGGAGAAGAAGGAAGCCCGCTGGGAACCCCAGTCATCGTGGAAATTAATCATGTCAATGTCGAAATACTGCTTCATATAAGAAATCATTTTCTTGTAGGCCTTGGTCAGCTCACGGAAGAGACGGTGAACGCCCTCCTGCTGTTCTTCATCAATCATAGCCACAGCCGCGTTTTCAAAATCCATCAGGGCAATGAGCCGCTCAAAGTAATTGCCCAGCATTCCGGCGATATTTACACGGTCAGGATCCAGCTGGTCTTTCTGCCGTTCATAGCAGCCGGCCCAGTCCCAGCTGTCCACATCAGGAATCTGAACATAATCCTCCCAGCGGGTAATGTCCTTTACTGTGGGGTTGCCCGGTTTTACCATGGAGCCGCCTACCACCGGGACATAGACCCATTCCACGCCCATTTTATCCGGTCCGCCCTCGGGGCCTCTGGCTTTGTTGTCCAGATCTACGTCAAACATCAGCATGTTAAAATCTGTCATCCGGTTTGGCGCCCACAGAGGTTTTTTCCCCTGATAAAGCAGCAGGGCGTTTTCCCGCGGCGTAACCGGCGTGTGAAATACCTCCAGCTCCTGGCCGAAAAACGTCTTCTGAACATCCGGATTCTGAATCTCTGCGTCCTGATAAGGATATCGTTTCCCCATAACAACACTCCCTTCCTGTAAAAATAGTTTCATTAACTCCCTCCGGGGGATGCGCATGATTCGCTGTGGTATATGCTTCCCTCCGGTCAGCGCGAATCAGCGCGGGTATCATGCTTACCTTGTAAGCATTATATCATATCAGAAGACAGATTTCTTCCGTATCGCGGCACAAATTTTGTGTGAATTTAAGGGCGAAATTTGTATCGGGGGAAAATGTAAGATTACAGGCAGATTCCAAGACAGTAAAAGGGTATAAAAAATACACTTGTACAGGCGCCAGAGGCGGTTTTTCCAGTTGAAAATATTATAAACCTGATATATAATACACTTAACAAAGCAGCCGACACGATAGAGCAAACCTATCCGTTTCCGGCGAAGTTACATAAGAAATAGCACCTCATGGCTTGGCTGGAGCGGGGGTGCTATTTTCTATGAATATAGTTCAGAATCGCAATCAGTAAACTGCATGCTGTCAGAATAATCATAAATTCCTCATATGTACTCATATCAACCACTCCTTCCCACAAAGCTCGGAAA
>CALWQE010000136.1 GCA_944383605.1 uncultured Lachnospiraceae bacterium | reverse complement strand
CTTCGGGCGGCATTGTGGTGAAAATTCCCCCCAGATCCTCCGGCAGGACGCGGCGGGAGAAGATCCGGCAGGGCCGGGAGCAGGAGGCGGCAGAGAGACAGGCTGCTGCACAGGCGCCCCGGCAGTCTGCCGGGGGGATGCTGTCAGATCAGCCTTATCCTTCCGCTCCTCCCGCGGCGGAGATGGCTGCCTCTCAGAGCAGGCCTGGCAGCGGAGGAGCGGGTTCTCTCAGAAAAATGGAATATGAGGAGCTGGCCCAGCTGTCTGCTTCTGTGGTTATGATTATGGTATATGACCAGGAGGGACGGTGCTTTAAAACCGGTTCCGGGGTGGCAGTCAGCCAGGATGGGTATATCCTGACGAACTGCCATGTGGTAAGCGGCGGCGTTTCTTTTGGCGTCCGCTTCGAGAACGAGGAAGAGGAAACCAGAACATGGTCGCTGGTGAAGTATCATACCGCCTTTGACCTGGCTGTGATACGGGTGGAGCGGCGATGTGTTCCCATTCCCCTGGCGCCGCCGGATCCGGTGGTGCGGGGACAGCAGATCGTGGCCATCGGAAGCCCTCTGGGACTGTTCAATACCATTTCTGACGGGATCGTGTCAGGATTCCGGCGGATCGACCAGGTATCCATGATTCAGTTTACCGCGCCCATTTCCCGGGGCAGCTCCGGAGGCGCCCTGCTGGATCTGTATGGCCGGCTGGTGGGGATTATTACCGCAGGCTTTGACGATGGACAGAACCTGAACCTGGCGGTGGATCGGGACACGATCGCGCCCTTTGCGGCGGGATTTCTGGGGCGTCAGGATTCCGGATTGTAAAATGTATGTGAAATTATTTACAATTTATTAAAGTTTTCAAAAGAAAGGCGCCGCTACTTGAGATTTACATGATAAAATGATAGAATGTAGCCAGTATGCGGCAGATGCTTAATGGGGAAGAAATGTATAAATACGGAAGCGCTGAACAGATTGATCAATATTTTTTATCCAGACAGGAACGGCCGTCCCGGACAGTCTATCTGACCTATTGTTCGGGATATGACGGGGACAGTCTGGAATTTTTAAGCCATTATTATTATGAAAGCCGTAAATGCGGCATTTATATCAGGACAGCCATCCCGAATCCGGCGGAGAGCGATGTGCGGTATTTCTTTCAGACGCTGGGGGAAGACTTTGAAATGTCGGCAGAATGGATGGAGAAGCAGATGGGGCTGTGGGAGCCAAAGCTGAACCTGGAACAGTGCCGGCTGACCGGCCAGGCCATGCTTCAGACGCTTACCCTGCTGGGAGACCGGGGCACCGCCGTGAATATCCTGAAAAATACTTATGTGAAGTTTATGTGCTGGATGCGCTATAAATTCGAGATGCTACTGTTTCAGCTGGAGGGGCAGGAAGTGCCCAGAGTGCTGTATGAGGGCAGCCCTGGCAAATATGAAACGTATTTCCTGGCGCTGCTGGCCCTGTGCGGCTGCGATGTGGTGGCGGCGGACCTGGAAGGAACGGGAGACCCGGAAAAGTTCCGGGAGCTGACCGGCGCCGCCGGAATTGTCCGGGGCGGACAAAAGGGAAAGCCAGCGGTTCATTTTACAAAAATGGACTGGAGAAAAAAGGAAGAAGAACGGGCGCGCCGGGAGCAGCTCCAGAGCCTGGGGCAATCCGTCCGGACGAACCAGTGGATCACGGGAGAGGCGTCAGACTGCCTGCTGCTGGAAAACGGGAAACGGGGCGGAGACAGCCGCCATGTTTATAACTTGTTTTTCCAGTATCAGGGGACGGATCAGCCGGAGCAATATGAAAATCAGCTGTTCCGCCTGAGAGAAAAGCTGGAGAAAAACGGCCGGATCGTAGTGCTGGCAGAGGGCAGGCTGGACGCTCCCGAGGTGGACGAGGTAAATCAGGTGCGGCGGGCCGCCGCCGGAACCGCCGGGGAACTGATCGGGGAGCTGGCAGAGCAGATCCGGGTATCCGGGGAAGCGTTCTGCAGCCTGCTGGCCCAAAAAGCCTTTACGGAGGTGATGGAGGGAGAAAATCAGGATAACCTGGGCAGGCTGAATAATAAGGGAATCACCCTGGTCTGCTGGCTGAACCGGTACGGCCCCCGGCTGTTTGCCCGGCCATGGCAGGAGAAGCTGCCGGTATTTCTGTTTTACGGAGCCTATAACCAAAATGAGGCTTTGCTTCTTCGGACGCTGGCGGGGATGCCGGTGGATGTGGCGGTTTTTTGTCCGGATCTGAGCGCTTCGCTTTCCATAGAGGATGGCCGCCTGCTGAAAAAATGCTTCAGCAAGTCTATGCCGGCCGGCCGTTTTCCGGAGCAGGAGAAAAAGGTGCGGGCCGCCACAGTGGCCTATGAGGCAGAACGGGAGCTGGATACCATGCTTTATCAGGACACCGGTCTGTTTCGGCCCAATCAGTTTATGAAATCTGCGCCGGTGACGCTGAAAACCACCTGCGAGGAGATCGGGATTTACTGGAAGCAGGAAGCGAAGTACCGTCCCTTTTTCGAGGAGGATGGCCAGCGGGTGAGGGTGCCGGTGATTTTCGCCAAAATTTCCGGGGTGAAGGATGGCAATGTAAAGGCTTACTGGCAGGAAATCGAAAGCCGTCTGACAGAAAACACATTGCTGATTACAAAGCTCCCCAGGCTGAAGGATACCGATCCCAATCCGGTGAAGCCCCATGTAACCTCATTTTTCCGAAACGGGAAGCTGCAGGTGGATCGGATTAAGAACCACGCTTCCTATCAATATGACTATCTGAGTGAAAAGACCCAGAATTATATCCTGGACAAGATCCAGGAGCTGATCAGCCTGGACTGGATCCGCTACAGCGGACAGGGCATCCAGTACACCATTTTGTCGGTGCTGCTGAACCTGGATAAAAATGTGGTCAGGCTGATCCAGAAGTTTGATTTTACAAGGGAAATCCCGAAGCTGATCATCGTAAACGTAGGGGAAGAGATGTGCAGTCTGGAGGACACGATTTACACAGCCTTCCTGAATCTGGTCGGTTTTGACATTCTCTTATATGTGCCGACAGGGTACCGAACCATTGAAAAGTACCTGAAGGAGGATATTATGGAGGAGCATCAGGCAGGAGGCTATCTGTTTGATCTGACGGTTCCCAGGCTGCGGATGCCGTCGGGAAAGGGAGGAACCCAGAGTATATTCAGTAAATTATTCAGAGAGGGGTAAAAAATATGGCAATGCAGTTTAACCGTCCCGCGGGACAGACAGAGGAAGGGGCCGCTGTGGCCGTACAGGAGAAGGAAACCGAGATCGTTCCGTTCAGTATAGAGGAAGAACGGAATAAGCTGAATACCCAGCTGACCAATTCGCAGGAGGTAGACGACCTGGTCAGCGGCATCAGTGTCTATGAACCTCAGACGATTGTAGAGTTCGGCGGAGAAGCGGCGGAGGAAATCTCCAAATGCTCTGATGAAATTCTCAACAGCGTCAACATGAACCAGATCAATGAGACAGGCGCCCTGCTGAATACGCTGGGCAAGATCATGGATCAGTTTGATATCCAGGAGATCACAGAGGAGAAGAAGGGGCTGTTTGGCAAGCTGTTTAACAATGTGCAGAAGCAGCTGGATCAGATCCTGTCCAAGTACCATACGATGGGCGATGAGGTGGATAAGATTTATGTCCAGCTCAAGCAGTACGAGGCAGAGATCAAGGAATCCAATAAGAAGCTGGACGCTATGTTCCAGACAAACCTCCAGTATTATCAGAAGCTGGTGAAATATATCCTGGCAGGGGAACAGGGACTGCGGGAAATTGATGCCTATATGGCCCAGCTGCAGGAGCAGTATGCCGCCAGCGGCGACGGCGCTCTTCAGATGGAGATCTCTAACCTGGAGCAGGCCCGGATGATGCTGGATCAGCGGACTCAGGATCTGCGGATCGCGGAAAATGTGGCGATGCAGTCGATTCCCATGCTGAAAACCATGCAGTTTTCCAACCTGAACCTGATCCGGAAGATTAATTCTGCTTTTATTATCACCCTTCCGGTGTTTAAACAGGCTCTGACCCAGGCCATACTTCTGAAAAGACAGAAGATCCAGGCAGAGGCAATGTCCGCCCTGGATGAAAAGACCAATGAAATGCTGCTGAAAAATGCCAGAAATACGGCGGAGCAGTCCAAGATGACGGCGGCCCTGGCCTCCGGCAGCGCGGTGAAGATTGAGACGCTGGAGCAGACCTGGCAGACGATTGTAAGCGGCATCGAGCAGACCCGCCAGATCCAGCTGGACGCTGAGCGGAAGCGGGAAGAGGACGTGAAGCGTCTGAATGCGATTAAGGAGGATTTTAAGAAGCATTTCTGACCTCTTACTGTGCGCAGAGACGGGAGTGATCTCCCATCTGATATAGACTAAATAAAGAAAGGTTATTGATGAAACATGGACATGAAAGGATTAAGTGACAAACAGGTCGAGGAGAGCCGGAAGCTCCATGGCAGCAATGTCATCATTGAGGCGGAGCCGGAAACCTTCTGGGACAAGTTCAAGGCAGGTTTTGAGGATCCGATGATCCGGCTGCTGCTGGCCATCGCCGGCATTATGATTATCATGTTTTTCTTCGGCCAGGCAGAAATCTACGAGCCTGTAGGCACTTTAATCGCCATCCTGCTGGTGACGGTCATTTCCGCCAGAACTGAGATGGCCAGCGACAATGAGTACAGAAAGCTGAAGAACAGCACGAAAAAGGATACCTGTAAGGTATACCGGAACGGAATCGTCACAGTGCTGGAGGTGGATGATATCGTAGTAGGCGATATCGTGATTCTCCAGTCCGGCGACAAGATTCCCGCCGATGGAATCCTGGTAAAGGGCGACCTGCGGGTGGATAACTCCGCTTTAAACGGCGAGGCGGAGGAATGTAAGAAATTCGCGGTACCCGAGGATTTCGTATATGTGGAGCAGGAGATTACCGGCGACCTGTTTGTGGACGCCCATTCCCTCTTCCGGGGCGCTGTCGTTTATAACGGCGAGGGCCTGATGGAAGTAAAAAACGTGGGTATGGCTACCATGATGGGAAAAATGGCCGAGGATATGAAGGACAGCGAGGTGCCCTCTCCGCTGAAGGTGAAGCTGGCCAAGCTGGCAAAGCAGATTTCCACCTTTGGTTATATCGGCGCTATCGTCATTGCCCTGGCTCTGATGGGACATTATATGATTCAGGCCGGCGGGCCGCAGGCATATCTGTCTCTGGGCGGCATCCATCTGCTGAAGGATTTTCTGGAGGCAGCTACCCTGGCCATCGTCATTATCGTCTGTGCGGTGCCTGAGGGCCTGCCGCTGATGATCAGCCTGGTGCTGATGCAGAATACCTCCAAGATGCTCCAGCATAACGTGCTGGTCCGCAAGCCGATCGGTATCGAGACCGCAGGCTCTCTGAATATTCTGTTCAGCGATAAAACAGGAACCATCACCAAGGGACAGCTGGAGGTTGTGGAATTTTTTGATGGAAGCGGAGAGACCCAGAACTTTAAGGATGGAAAGGCTTCCTACATTAAAGGACTGGTAGATCTGGCCATTGGAAAAAATACCGGCGCTATGTTTGACTCTGAGCATAGAGTAATCGGCGGAAACGCTACGGACAAGGCGCTGCTGAACTTTTTGACGGAGGACGTGTTTAACAAGCTGCGGGATGACGCTTCTTGCGTTGTAACGGCTTCCCAGGGCTTTAACTCTGCCAACAAATTTTCCTCCGCCCGGATCGAGTCCATGGGCAAAACCTTTTACAAAGGCGCGCCGGAACGGCTGCTGGAACATGCCGCCCGGTATGTGGACGCCAACGGGGAGATCCGTCCCCTGGATCTGGCGGAAATTAACGGAAAGATTGACTATCTGGCCAGCAAGGTTATGCGTGTCCTGGCTTTTGGGTACAGCGAGTCTCCCCTTCAGGAAGATGTAGTGAATGAAGATGTGATTATCATCGGCTTCGTGGCGATCCGGGACGATGTCCGTCAGGAGGCGAAGGAAGCAATCCGGGAAGTACAGGAGGCAGGCATCCAGGTCGTGATGATTACCGGCGACCGGAAGGAAACAGCCGTAGCCATTGCGGCGGACGCCGGACTGCTGACCAGGGAGGATGATGTGGTGCTGACCTCCCAGGAACTGAGCCGGATGTCTGACGAGGAGCTGAAGGCGGTTCTTCCCAGAATCCGTGTGATTGCCAGGGCGCTGCCGACAGATAAGTCCCGTATGGTACGGCTCTCTCAGGAGCTGAACCTGGTGTGCGGCATGACAGGCGATGGCGTCAACGATGCGCCTGCTTTGAAGCGGGCTGATGTAGGCTTTGCTATGGGCAGCGGTACGGATGTGGCAAAGGAGGCGGGGGATATTGTTATCCTGGACGATAATTTCCGCTCCATCAAGGACGCGATCCTTTATGGCCGTACCATTTACCATAATATTCTGAAGTTCTGTAAGTTCCAGCTGGTAATCAACGTATCAGCCGTGGCGGTTTCCGCAATCGCTCCCTTCGTGGGTGTGGAGGAGCCTCTGAAGGTAACGCATCTGCTGTGGATTAACCTGGTAATGGATTCCCTGGGCAGCCTGGCGCTGGGCAATGAGCCTGCTTTGCTGGAATATATGAAAGAAAAGCCGATTCCAAGAGACCAGAGTATTGTTACCAGGCCGATGATGACCCAGATCCTGACGATGGGCGTCTGGCTGACAGCGCTCAGCCTGATTTTCCTGAAGGCGCCTTTTGTGCGGGGATTTTTCGGGACAGAGGGCCAGTTTATGACAGGCTATTTCTGTATGTTCATCTTCAGCGCGGTATTTAACGGCTTTAACGTAAGAAACGATCACTGGAATATTTTCCTGCGGATCAAGGAAAATCCCGGATTTATCCGGATTATGGGCATTATCGCCGTGGTTCAGGTGTTGCTGAGCATCGTGGGCGGAGAATTTTTCTCCTGCGAGCCCTTCGGCCTGAAGGGGTGGGTGATTGTGATTCTCTTCGCCATTACCATGATTCCGGTGGATATGCTGAGAAAGCTGGTTACCGGTTCCGCCAGAGCGGCATCCGTTAAATAACGGAACCAATAACAGAGGATGCTCTGGGAACTATTAAGATAATCAAATGATTTTTTCAGAGGAGGTATGCATTATGCCAATTAATCTTCAGAAGGGACAGAAAGTAGATCTGACCAAAACCAATCCGGGACTGACCAAGCTGCTGATCGGCCTGGGCTGGGACACCAACAAATATGATGGGGGATATGATTTTGACCTGGACGCAGCCGCGTTTCTGCTGGGAGATTCGGGAAAGGTAACCCGCTCAGAGGATTTCGTATTTTACGGCAATCTGAAGCACCCCAGCGGCGCCGTAGTGCATCAGGGAGATAACCTGACCGGCGAGGGCGAAGGCGATGACGAACAGATCGTGGTAGATCTGTCCAAGGTCCCGGCTGACATTTCTAAAATTGATTTTACTGTAACCATTTATGAGTACGATGTGCGCAGACAGAATTTCGGACAGGTATCCAACGCTTTTATCCGTGTGGTGGATGCTGTGACCAATCAGGAGCTGATCCGCTACGATCTGGGGGAAGATTTCTCCATTGAGACTGCGGTTGTGGTAGGCGAGCTGTACCGTCATGGCAGCGAGTGGAAGTTTAACGCCATCGGCAGCGGCTTCCAGGGCGGCCTGGCGGCGCTGTGCGACAACTTCGGCATCGAAGTGGCATAATTTTCAGGCAAAGGAGGAAGGCTTTTATGTCAGTGAGTCTGAAAAAGGGCCAGAAGGTAGATCTGACCAAAGGAAACAGTGGAATCAGCAAGGTGATCGTAGGCCTGGGCTGGGATGAGAAAAATGCCGGGAAAGGCGGTTTTCTGGGATCTCTGTTTGGGAAAAAAGGGGCGGATATCGACTGTGACGCTTCCGCGATCCTGTGTACCAACGGCAGATGTGTTTCAGCGGATGACGTGGTTTACTTCGGCAATCTCCGCCACAAATCCGGCGCTGTCACCCATATGGGAGACAACCTGACCGGGGCCGGGGAAGGCGACGATGAACAGATCGTAGTGGATCTGACCAGAGTACCCCAGCAGTATGACAAGATCGTCATTGTAGTAAATATTTATCAGGCGGTACCCCGCCGCCAGGATTTCGGCATGATCCAGAATGCGTTTATCCGTATCGTAGACTGCCGGAACAATTCAGAAATGTGCAAATTTAACCTGTCGGAAAATTATGACGGCATGTACGCCATGATTTTTGGCGAGCTGTACCGGTATAACGGCGAGTGGAAATTCAACGCCATCGGCCAGGGAACCCAGGATCCCGGCCTGAAACAGCTGGTAGCAAGATTTTAACCGAATCAGGCAAGCTTGCTTGCCTGCCTCAGGAGGGGGCGGCGCCAGCCGTCCCCATTTTTTGAGGCAGCGGAAAACTCTGACCGTAAGGAGGAGAAGCATGTTGGACACACAGACAGAGCCGGTTTATCAGTTTGAAGACCTGATCCGGGTGGTAAAGCGGGAAAATAATTCCAGAAGGAGCTTTCTCTTTCTGAACCGGATGCAGGCAAAATATATTCCCTCCGATCCGGCGCAGACATTAAGGCTGTTCCGGGAGCTGGGGCGGAAGACGGCGGCTTTGGGCTGTCCGAAGCCTGTCGTGGTAATCGGTTTCGCGGAGACTGCCACAGCCATCGGCATGGCCGCGGCTCTGGAGCTGGGCCGTGACAGTTTTTATCTTCATACCACCAGGGAGAAGCTGGAGCATGGCGGGCCGCCCGTATTCTTTCGGGAGGAACACAGCCATGCGCCGGGGCACAGTCTGTACTGTCGGGAATGGCAGAGGCTGAAGGATGCGGGAACCATCGTATTTGCTGACGACGAGTTTACCACAGGGAAAACGATCTGCAATTTTGCCGGCGCTCTGCGGGAGCGGGGACTGCTTCGGGAAGATACTGCTCTGGCGGCTGTTTCTCTGATTAACTGCATGTCCCAGGAGGATCTGGATCGTTTTTCGGCCAGTGGAATCCGGTGGACAGCCGTCATCCGGGAAACAGGCAGCTGGGAAAATATGAGCTGGCCGGGGAATGCAGTGGAAGACCGGACAGGAGGTTCTGTTACCCGTCCCTTCCGCCAGATACGGATTTTCGGGAATCCGGGGATCCGGACAGGAACAGTCTGCGGCAGATATGACAGCGCCTGTCTGGAACTGGCCGCCGTCCTGGACAGGCAGGAAATCATCTCTCATGACGCCAGGCGGGTGCTGCTGCTGGGTACAGAGGAGTTTATGTATCCGGTTATCCGGGCCGGCGCATGGATGAAGGAACGGTATCCGTCCATGGAGGTAAAGGTTCACGCAGCCAGCCGCAGCCCGATTATGGCTCTGGACGGAGCCGGTTATCCTGTGGAAAACCGGAGCCGGCTGCCCAGCCTGTACGATGAGAACAGGCAGGTATTTCTCTACAACCTGGATCGGTATGACCAGGTAATTCTGATAACGGACGTAAGGACGCTGAAGCCGGAAAGTATCCAGGCATATGTCTCTGTTTTGGAGCAGTTTGGCAACCGGGATATCACGGTGGTTCAGTGGGCCGGAAACGGAGAAGAAATATGAGATCAAGCTACAGCAGACAGGATGTGGAGCTGTTACTGAAGGATATTACAGGGCAGATCAAGCCGATGGAGGCCAGAGAGCGGGAGAGGGCGATTCAGTCAGGAATCCATTACAGCGAGCTTCTGCCTGCAGAATACCGGCCTACAGAGGTCTATATGAGGCTGTACCGGGAGGCGCTGGCCCTTCATGCGGAAAAAACAGCCCGGGCGGCGGCCCTTCTGGCGGAAAAAATCTGGAGGAAGAGGGCAGGGCAGCCGGTTCTGGTGTCCCTGGCCCGGGCGGGGACGCCGGTAGGCGTCCTGATAAAACATTATCTGGAGAGAAAATATGGGAAGCCGGCGCCTCATTACAGCATTTCCATTATCCGGGACAGAGGCATTGACCGCAACGCCATGAAATATATCCTGGCCCGCCACGAAGGGAAACAGCTTCAGTTTGTAGACGGCTGGATCGGCAAAGGAACGATTGCCAGAGAGCTGAAAAAAGCGATCGCAGATTATCCGGGGGTCAGCCCGGAGCTGGCGGTGCTTTCTGATCCGGCCAGACTGACAGGGCTGTATGGAACCAGCGAGGATTTTCTGATTCCCAGCGCCTGCCTGAACGCACCGGTGTCCGGCCTGTTCAGCAGGACAGTACTCAATGAAAAGCTGATCGGGCCGGAGGATTTTCACGGCGCCGTCTATTATCCGGAACTGGAAGGCTGCGATGTCTCCTATGAATTTATCCATACGGTGGAACAGTATTTCAGCGGCCTGGATGGAATAGAGGAGGAAGAGGAGAAACGGGCTGTTACCGGTTATGAGGAGGCGGTTCAGATTCAGAAGGCTTTTGGAGTCAGCCAGATGAATTACATTAAGCCAGGCATCGGGGAGACCACCCGGGTGCTGCTGCGGCGGATTCCGTGGAAGGTGCTGGTGCGCGACAGGGGAGACCTGGAAAATGTAGGACATATCCTCCGGCTTTGCCAGGAAAAGCAGGTGGAGGTAGAGGAATATCCGCTGGTAAACTATAAAGCCTGCGGGCTGATCCGGGAGCTGTCTGATGTGTGAAAAAAAGATATTTGCGGTAGATCTGGACAATACGCTGATTTATTCTGATGCCAGAAGCCGTCATCTGGCTGACCGGGTATGCGTGGAATGGAGAGGGGAGGAGGAGCTGTCCTATATGGATCGGCGATGCCTGGAGCGGCTGAGACGGCTGGCTGACAGGCTGATCCTTGTCCCTGTTACCACCCGGTCGCTGGAGCAGTACAGAAGAATCCGTTTTTTCCCGGACAGAGAGCCTGAGCTGGCTCTGGCGGCAAATGGAGGCATTTTGCTGGAGGCGGGCAGCGTCTGCGAGGCATGGCTGGCGGAAACCAGAAGGCTGACGGCAGACTGCGCCAGGCAGCTGGAACAGGCGGCGGTCTGGCTGGAGAAGGATCCGGAGCGGTGCTTTGAGCTGCGGCGGGTAAACGGCCTTTTTCTTTATACAAAAACAAAAAAGCCGGAGCGGACGGCGGCCCGGCTGCGGGAAGGGCTGGACGGCAGCCTGGTATCCGTAGTAGAAAATCTCAGTAAAATTTACGTTCTGCCCCGCTGCCTGACAAAAGGTCTGGCGATCCGGCGGCTGAGAAGGTTTCTGGAAGAGAAAGGGAGGCCGGGGGGATGTCCGGCGATCCTGGCGGCAGGAGACAGCAATTTTGATATTTCCATGCTGGCGGAAGCTGATTGGGGCATATCGGTAGATGAGCCGGTGATGGAGGAGGCGCTGGGAGCAAAAGACTCCATCCGATTTTGGAGCCTTCAGGAAGGACAGAACCGGATGGAGTATACAGATTTCGTGCTGGAGGAAGGGGAAAAATTTGCAGGCAATCAGGCGGCCAGCTCCTTTTTGCGGTAAATACACAGGGAAAGGGCGGCGGAACCGGCGGTCAGAGGGATAGCTGCCGCCGTCATGGCCAGACTGAGGCGCGCTGTATCCAGGGATAGGCCCAGGGCGGAATGGGATATCTCAGGCAGCAGCCCTGAAATGACAATCACCAGAACAAGGCTGGCCATGTAGACCAGTCTTCCTTTTTCTGTACCCAGCAGATACATAAAAGGAAGATTAATATCCATAAAAATAATGGCAATGGCGGCAAACAGCAGGATCGAGGCCGCCAGCGCAGGGACGCTGACAGCTGTCCGCAAAATCACTGCGGGGATCAGCAGATTTGCCGCCAGCGTATAGATGGCGACGGCAGCGGTGATGGCCAGTCCCATGACATACTTGCTCAGAACGATATCCTTTCGGCTCAGCGGCAGGGTAACGGCGTATGGATCCCAGTGGGCCCGCTCATCATAGCCCAGGGTGGAGACAGGCAGGACGGCTCCCAGAAAAATGGGAAATATCTGGGCGAAGCCAATATCCTTTCCCAAAGCGCCCAGAGGGGCATAGCACAGCAGAATGAAAAAGTAAAGCTTCAGGCAGCGGATGAGGATTTTCCAGTCTTTGATCAGCAATGCTTTCATTTATCTTTTCCTCCTTTTACCAGATAAACAAGGATGTCGTCCAGAGAGGCGTGCTCTGTGGCAAAGCCCTGGGGAATCAGAAACCGGTTGACCAGGGCTTCCATGCCGAAGGGCGTAACCCGTTTCCCGCAGATGGCCGCCGGGTCGATCTCCGACGCTATGGCGGCGGGGCATTTCAGGATGGCCATCCGATCCAGCAGGCTGTCCTTTTCCTCACAGAATAACAGATTTCCCTGGTGGATCAGGGCGATATAGTCACAGATTTTTTCCAGGTCGCCGGTGATGTGGGAGGACATGAAAATGGCGTGCTCCTCGTCCTGGATAAATTCATAGAAAAGATCCAGCAGTTCATCCCGCACTACCGGATCCAGGCCGCTGGTGGCCTCGTCCAGAATCAGCAGGCGGGAGTCATGGGAGAGGGCGCAGGCGATGGACAGCTTCATTTTCATGCCGCGGGAGTAGTTCTTGATTCTTTTCTTCGGATCCAGGCCAAATTCCTTTCCGAGACGGCGAAACTGCTGGCTGGACCAGGTACGGTAAGCGGCGTTCATGATGGCGTCTACATCCTCCAGGGTCAGAACCTCCGAAAAACAGCACTCATCCAGAACCACCCCAATCTGCTCCTTCAGCGGCAGCGCCAGACCGCGGGAGGTATCCTGTCCCAGAATGCGGACAGAGCCGGAATCCCTGCGGATCAGATCCAGAATCAGGCTGATCGTTGTGCTTTTTCCTGCGCCATTCTCCCCGATAAAGCCCATCACACAGCCCATGGGCAGGTTCAGGCTGATATGGTTCAGGGAAAAGGATGGGTAATGTTTCGTCAGATTTTCGATTTCCAGTGCGTTCATAGCTTCCTCCTTTTAACCTTCTTGCTCATAAAAAAGCTTCAGTATTTCTGTCAGTTCTTCCAGGGATAGTCCGCAGCGGGATGCCAGCCGGACGATTTCTTCCATATGTGTTTCGATGCGTTTCAGGTTTTCCTCCCGGATCAGCTCCAGGTTGGCGCCGGAGACAAAGCTGCCACGGCCGGTCATCGTGGTGATAAAGCCGTCCCGTTCCAGCTCCTCATAGGCCCGTTTCGTGGTGATGACGCTGACGCGCAGCTCTTTGGCCAGAAAACGCATGGAAGGCAGAGCGTCTCCCTCCTTCAGCTTTCCGGCAATAATCAGATCCTTGATCTGGGTACAGATCTGTTCATAAATTGGTTTGTCAGATGTATTAGAAATAATAATGTCCAATTCAAAATCCCTTCTCTTTACCTTGAAAGTCTGCCGCCGAATAGGCGGCATTCATTCAGGGATGCCAAATGTGCCCGCCAGATTTTCATCTTAGGTGGTACGTCAACTACTTGAGGTTGATTGTATATACACATTATATACAATATTAACAAAATGTCAAGAGGAATATCTGCCATTCCCAGAAGTGATGGAAGATCCCATACCTGCCCTGCGGAAAATGTGTTAAAATAGCTGTGCTGTTTTGTGTGCATTTACTGAAGCGAGGAGGAACAAATGGAATGATGAGAAAAACAGTTCGGTATGCTTTTTATAAATCCCTTCCAGTGCTGTTCGGGTATATTTTCCTGGGCATTGCCTTCGGGATTTCCCTGCAGCAGGCAGGGTTCGGGCCGATTTGGGCTCTGGCCTGCAGCCTGTTTATTTACGCCGGCTCCATGCAGTTTGTGCTGGTGTCTTTTCTGTCGTCTGGTACGTCTCTGCCGGTGGCGGCGGCTATGACCTTTTTGATTAACGGGCGGCATATTTTTTACGGTCTTTCTTTTGTGGAGCGGTTTAAGAAAATGGGGAAATATTACCTGTATATGATCTTTTCTCTGACAGATGAAACCTATTCAGTGCTTTGCTCGGTAAAACCAGAGGAGGGAGTAAAGGAGCGGGAGGCTATGTTTCTGATTTCTCTGCTGGATCACAGCTATTGGGTGCTGGGATCGGTGCTGGGCGGAGTGCTGGGCCAGGTACTTCCTCTGGATTTTACCGGCATTGATTTTTCCATGACTGCTTTATTTGTGGTAATTTTTCTGGATCAGTGGAAAGATTTCCCCTCACATATCCCTGCGCTGACGGGACTGGCGTCAGCGGTATTTTTCCTGGCGCTGCTGGGGCCGGATCGGTTTATCCTGCCTTCTCTGGCGGTGACGGTGGCGGCGCTGCTGGGCGGGAAAAACAGGCTGGAGGCCAGAGTGGAAGGAGGGATCGGACAGTGAGCGAGATGAACGCGGTTTTTCTGATTGGCGTTGTGGCTTTGGTGACGATTTTGCTGCGGGCGGCGCCTTTCCTGCTTTTTGGCGGCAGCAGGGAGCTGCCTCCTGCAGTCCGGTATCTGGGCCGGGTGCTGCCGCCGGCGATTATGGCCACTCTGGTGGTATACTGCCTGAAAGGCGTAAATTTTTCCGTGATGCCCAGAGGGCTGGCTGAACCGCTGGCAGTGGCAGCGGTGGCTGCCCTCCATCTGTGGAAACGGAACACCCTGCTGAGTATTGCCGGAGGGACGGTATGCTATATGCTGCTGGTGCAGTGGCTGCTGGTTTAAGGGGCTGTCCTGCATCTGATATAAAAGAACAGTGGCGATAACTACCAAAAAAGAAGAGGGAAAATGCGGCTTATCGTTCATTTTCCGTTCCCATAATATGGGCGGACAGAGAGAAGTCAATGAAAATACACAAAAAAATGCGGTATTTATCCAGATTTTTGTGCTAAAATTCAGTTTTTACTTGAATTTCAGAAGGATTAATTATATACTTAATATATCAAAACCGGAGGCAGGCCGGGAAGTAAAATACCTGCCCAGTGACCAAGGGGGAACAGGAAAATGAAATGTAAATTAGGAAACGTAATCGTAGGACAGTCAGGCGGACCCACAGCCGTAATCAATTCCAGTCTGGTAGGCGTATATAAGACGGCGATAGACAGAGGAGCCAATAAAGTGTATGGTATGCTCAACGGTATCCAGGGCTTTCTGGAGGGACGCTATGTGGATCTGTCGAATCACATCAAAAGCGACCTGGACATTGAGCTGCTGAAGCGGACGCCGTCAGCATTTCTGGGCTCCTGCCGCTACAAACTCCCTGAAATAAAAGATAATACAGAGGTTTTTGAACAGATCTTTGCCCGTCTGAAAGAGATGGAGATTGAATATTTCTTTTATATCGGCGGAAATGATTCCATGGATACCATCAAGAAGCTGACAGACTACGGCCTTGTAACCGGCAGCTCTATTAAATTTATGGGCGTGCCGAAAACCATCGACAATGACCTGGATATTACCGACCATACTCCGGGCTATGGTTCTGCGGCCAAGTATATCGGTTCTATCACCAAAGAGGTAATCCGTGACGGCCTGGTATACGACCAGCAGAATGTAACGATCCTGGAAATCATGGGCAGAAACGCCGGCTGGCTGACAGGCGCTGCCGCTCTGGCGAAGGGAGAAGACTGTGAAGGCCCCGACCTGATTTTCCTGCCTGAGCTTCCTTTTGATCTGGAAGGCTTTAAGAAAAAGGTAAAAGATCTGCAGGCAAAGAAAAAATCTGTGGTAATCGCCGTATCCGAGGGCGTAAAGCTGCCTGATGGCCGCTATGTGTGCGAGCTGTCCGACGGCGTGGATTTTGTGGACGCTTTTGGCCATAAGGCTCTGACTGGAACCGCCAGAGTGCTGGCGAACATGATTGCCAGAGAAGTGGGCTGCAAGACCAGAGCGATCGAGTTCAGTACCCTTCAGAGATGTGCTTCCCATATCGTATCCAGAGTGGATATCACAGAGGCGTTCCAGGTAGGCGGTGCTGCGGTAAAGGCAGCTTTCGAGGGCTCCAACGGCGAGATGGTCATCCTGAAGCGTGTATCTGACGATCCGTATATCTGTGTGACCGATACTTATGATGTACATAAGATTGCGAATGTGGAGAAGAAGGTTCCCAGAGAATGGATTAATGAGGAAGGTGATTTCGTAACCGATGAATTTCTCAATTATATCCGTCCGCTGATCCAGGCAGAGCTGACGCCGATTATGGCAGACGGACTGCCCAGACATCTGACGCTGAATGATTAAAGACAGTAAAAAGAAGAATTTTGGTTGGAACCGGCGTGTCAAATCATGCCGGTTCCAATTTGTTTTAGGGACTTCTTTTGTATAATTATGCGCAAGCGCAGGCGGCATCGGCCTTCTGCTGTGCCTGCACGTTCCCGGTTCCTTCTGCGATATCGCGGATAATCTCGCCCACTGCCGGAACTGTGATTCGGCTGCCTTGAAGCGGGTTTTTGATGCTGATAACCGGAGTGGTGATCGTTGCCTCCACCTCGCTTCGCTCGAAAGCCAGATCGCAGTCGATCATCTCGCAATCTATGAGCTTCAGCCTCTTACAGTAGCACAAGGGCTGTGTCCCAATCATTTTGCAGTTTTCAAAGGTGACATTTTCGCAGTACCAGGCCAGATACTCCCCCCCTGACTACACTGTTTCTCACGGCAGTATCTTGAAAAGTCCCAAAAAAGCCAATAAAATCAATGGTTTCACGAAGCAGAAAGGCGCTTACTACACCACTACTACACCATTTTTGAAAGAGCCTTGAATGGCAAAATGGAAAACGATGAAAGAATTTGATAATTGCCATAAATCTATAATATACTGGGTTATATTGCGACTTGGGCAGACATTGTCTGCCCAATTT
>CALWQE010000135.1 GCA_944383605.1 uncultured Lachnospiraceae bacterium | reverse complement strand
ATCCGTGATATCCTGTCCATCCAGAATAATCTGGCCGGAGGTCGGTTTTTCAATTCCTGCGATTACTCTGGCCAGGGTAGATTTTCCCCCTCCGTTGGGGCCGGTCACGACGATAAACTGGTTGTCCTCAATCTCCAGGCTGATGTCCTTCAAAATTTCCTTCTGGTCAATCTCGCCGCTGACGCCGAAGGAAATATGTCTTAATTCCAGCATAATAAGTCCTCCAAACTTCTGTTTCTTCTATTGTAACACGGGCCGGGCAGCCTTTATACATGCCCCTTTCCCGATGCTGCGTCCAGCCACACATATCATACCAAAAAAGAGGGAAAATGGCAACGTGAAAAAAGAATCCTGCCAGGCAGGATTCTTTTCCTCACATTTTCTTCTGATGCCGGCATTATGCCAGCTGCGCCAGCATATCCGCGATTCCGTCCAGCCAGGGGCCATCGAACAGCTCCACGGTACCCTTGTCCATGGCAGCCGCCAGCTTCGTGTCGATGGGCAGCTTTGCCACATGGCTGATCTGAAATTCTTTCGCCGTTTCGTCCAGATGGCTTTCGCCGAATACTTTGATTTCTTTTCCGCAGTCAGGACAGACAGCGTAGCTCATATTTTCCACCAGGGCCAGAATCGGGATGTCCATCTTCTGAGCCATCTTTACCGCCTTGCCCACAATCATGGACACCAGCTCCTGGGGGGAGGTTACGATAATAATCCCATCTACCGGAATAGACTGAAATACGGTCAGAGGCACATCGCCGGTTCCCGGAGGCATATCCACAAACATATAGTCGATATCGCCCCAGATAACGTCCGTCCAGAACTGTTTCACAGTACCTGCAATCACCGGCCCTCTCCAGATCACCGGATCTGTCTCATCGGGCAGGAGCAGGTTTACGGACATGATCTCGATGCCGGTCGCCGTCTCATTGGGCAGGATGCCTGCATCATTTCCTCTCGCCTTATCTTTTACGCCGAAAGCCTTCGGGATAGACGGCCCGGTAATATCTGCGTCCAGGATAGCGGTCCGATAGCCTTTTCGCTTCATCTCCACCGCCATCAAAGAAGTAACCAGGGATTTTCCCACGCCTCCCTTGCCGCTGACTACGCCAATGATCTTCTTCACATGGCTGAACTCATTGGCAGGTTCCAAAAAACTCTGTTTTCTGTCCGCGCAGTCCTGGCTGCAAGACGAACAGTTATGGCTGCAATTTTCGCTCATTTCCACTTCTCCTTTTATCAGAAGAAACTGACGGGAAACGCAGGTTTTCCGCCAGCTTCTTCACTGCTGTTTCACAAAATTCATTCTAGCAGATTTTATGTGGAATGTCCAGCCTCTTGCCGCTTATCCCAGGCCGTTTACCGCCTTTTCCAGCCGGTCCATCGCCTCCGCGATGACAGAGCGGGCGCTGGCGATATTTACCCGCTGGAAGCCGCTTCCGTCCGCTCCGAACATAGAGCCGCCGTCCAGCCACAGGCCTGCTTTTTCCTCCATAAAACGATCCAGCTCCTCGCCGGTCATGCCCAGGCTGCGGCAATCCAGCCAGATCAGGTAGGTTCCCTCCGGCTCGATCAGCTTAATCCGGGGAATCCGCTCCTCCAGGGCCGATTTCACCACCTGCAGATTGCCTTCCAGATATTCCTTTAACTCCTCCAGCCAGGTTTCTCCGCCTCTGTAAGCCGCCTCGCAGGCTGCCAGTCCCATCAGGTTCAGGCTGACCCAGCCGGTAGCGCGTATCTCCTGCTGCACCTTCTGCCGGATATCCGGGTTGGGGATCCAGATATTGGAGGTCTGAAGGCCCGCCAGGTTAAAGGTCTTGCTGGGCGCCGTACAGATAATGGAAAACTGGCCGAAATCCTCTTCCACAGAGGCAAACACATGGTGGGTATGTCCCTTCCGCACAAAATCGCAGTGGATCTCATCGCTGACCACGATGACGCCGTTTCGGCGGCAGATCTCGCCCACCGTCCGCAGCTCTTCCTCCGTCCACACCCGGCCCACCGGATTGTGAGGGCTGCACATAATAAACAGCTTCACGCCCTGGCTTTTGATTTTCTCCTCCATATCGGCGAAGTTCATCTCATATTTCCCGTCCTTCAGAACCAGAGGGGAGTTTACCACCTTCCGTCCGTTGCTCTCAATCGCGCCCCGGAAGGGATAATATACCGGTTCCTGAATCAGCACGCCCTCTCCCGGCTCAGTCAGCGCCCGCACCGCCATATTCACGGCAAATACCACGCCCGGCGTATGCACCATCCATTCCCGCTGCGGCTCCCAGCCGAAACGGCGGGCAAACCATCCCTGCACCGCTTCAACGTAGCTTTCATTATAGCTGCTGTAGCCGAAAATCTCCTTCCTGCACAGCTCGCTCAGCCGCTCCGTCACAGAAACAGGGCAGAGAAAATCCATATCCGCCACCCAGAGAGAAAGGATATCATCCGGCTTCCCAAACATCTTTCTGGACTCCTGCTTCAGGCTGTATGTCCCGGTTCTGTCTACTACTTGATCGAAATCTCTCTCCATATATAAATCCGTCCCCCTTCTTTATATATTACACCTTATTATACCGTAATCTCTGCCTTGACGCCCAGCAGCTCTTTATTTTCCTCCAGCACAGGCCGGATTACCTCCGCCAGAAATTCCTCCACCTGTTCCTTTGCCCTGCCGGTATAGAGGGCGGGATCCATGGTTTTTTTCAGATCTTCCAGCTTCAGGTTAAAAGCAGGATCTGCGGCAATCAGCTCCAGCAGATTGTTGTCCAGGCCTTTTTCCTTTACATTCCGCCCGGCCTCCATAGACAGCTCCCGAATCCGTTCATGAAGCTCCTGGCGGTCTCCGCCGGCCTTAACCGCATCCATCATAATATTTTCCGTCGCCATAAAAGGCAGCTCCGCCATCAGCCGCTTTTCAATTACTTTCGGATATACCACCAGGCCGTCTACTACATTCAAATACAGATCCAGAATGCCGTCCACAGCCAGAAACGCTTCCGGAATGCTGATCCGCTTGTTGGCGGAATCGTCCAGCGTCCGCTCAAACCACTGGGTAGACGCCGTCATCATCGGATTCATCGCGTCAGCCATCACATAATTGGCCAGAGACGCCATCCGCTCGCTGCGCATAGGGTTTCTCTTGTAAGCCATGGCAGAAGAACCGATCTGATTTTTCTCAAAGGGTTCTTCCACCTCCTTCAGATGCTGCAGAAGACGGATATCATTGGAAAATTTATGGGCGCTCTGGGCGATGCCAGCCAGCACGTTTAATACCCGGCTGTCAATTTTTCTGGAATAGGTCTGGCCGGACACCGGATAGCAGCCGGGAAAGCCCATCTTCTCCGCGATCTTCCGGTCTACCGCCTTCACCTTCTCCTGTTCTCCGTCAAACAGCTCCATAAAGCTGGCCTGGGTGCCGGTAGTTCCCTTAGAACCCAGCAGCTTCATACCGCCGATGACATAATCCAGGTCATCCAAATCCAGCTTCAGATCATGCATCCAGAGCGCAGCCCGCTTTCCTACCGTAGTAGGCTGGGCAGGCTGAAAATGGGTAAAGGCCAGGGTAGGCTGCGCCTTATAGCGGTCTGCAAACCGGGCCAGCTCGTCCAGCACATTGACCACCTTTTTCTTTACCAGGCGCAAAGCCTCCGTCATTACAATCAGGTCTGTATTATCCCCCACATAGCAGGAGGTAGCTCCCAGGTGGATAATCCCCTTCGCTTTCGGACACTGAACGCCGTAAGCATACACATGGGACATCACATCATGGCGCACCTGAGCCTCCCTGGCCTTCGCCACGTCATAATTGATGTCATCCTGGTGAGCGCGCAGCTCATCGATCTGTTCCTGCGTCACCGGCAGGCCCAGCTCCATCTCCGCCTCTGCCAGGGCGATCCACAGCCTGCGCCATGTCCGGAACTTCTTGTCAGGTGAAAATATATACTGCATCTCTTTGCTGGCGTACCGCTCAGACAAAGGACTCTGATATCTGTCCGTCATATATTCGACTTCCTTTACTGTAATTTCATCTGTCATCTTATTTGATGCCCAGACGCTTGAACACCTCTTCGTAAGCATCCTCTACATTGCCCAGGTCTCTGCGGAAACGGTCTTTATCCAGTTTTTCTCTGGTTTCCTTATCCCACAGGCGGCAGGTATCGGGAGAGATCTCGTCTGCCAGAATCACAGTGCCGTCTGCCAGCCGGCCGAACTCAATCTTGAAGTCGATCAGCTCGATGCCAATGCTGTCAAAATATTTTATCAGTACGTCATTTACCCGGAAAGCGTAATCGCTGATGGTCTCGATCTCTTCCTCGGTCGCCAGTCCCAGCGCCAGGGCATAGTAACCGTTAATAAAAGGATCGCCCAGTTCATCATTCTTATAGCTGAACTCCAGAGTGGGACGCAGCAGCTTCCGCCCTTCTTCAATGCCCAGCTTCTTAGAGAAGCTTCCCGCAGCTACATTTCTGATAATAACCTCCAGAGGAACAATCTCTACCTTCTTTACTGCGGTCTCTCTGTCGCTTAACTCTTCTACCAGATGGGTGGGCACGCCCTCTTTCTCCAGCAGACGGAAGATATGGTTGGACATCCGGTTGTTAATCGCGCCCTTTCCTACAATCGTTCCCTTCTTCAGACCATTAAAGGCTGTGGCGTCATCCTTATAATCCACAATCAGAACATTCTCATCCTCTGTCTTGTAAACCTTTTTCGCCTTGCCTTCATAGAGTAAATCCAGTTTTTTCATCATCGTTTCTCCTTTTATCTTTTATGATTCATATATATAGTAACAGACGGGAACAAAATCCCAGTTTAATTGCATTATAATACAGCGGAAGCAGAAATGCAATAAAGTATGCGGCAGCGCATGGAGCAATCGGACATTTATTCCATCAGCTCTGCCAGTTCATAAACCCGTTCCCGCGTCATTTCAGCCGCTTTCAGATTTTCTGCAATATCCCGCAGAGATTCATCCGCATAAGCGGCTCCGGCTTCGGCCGCGGCTGTCTCCTTTTCCGTAATCCACTGCCGCTGCCGGACGGTCAAAGCTTCCATGGCGTCCGGCTCCTCTGTCTGCTTCAGGATATCCCATGCCCGGTTCAGCAGGGAGTCCCACAGCTGATACAGCTCCAAAGCCTGGTTTCCATATTCTTCACAGGCAGCCGGATCTGCCGCTGAGGAATCCAGCAGGAACGCAGAGATAGAATCGTAAAGAATATCTGCCTGTTCCTGGGCATAGGACAGGCTTTCTTTTAATCCGCCTGCCATATCATAGCCGGAAAAGCCTGCCTGCTGGGTTTCATTGTACAGTCCGTAAAAGGAAAGCTCCCCTTGGGCGTTTCCATCCGGCTGGCGCATGGCTGTCCAGCTGAGAAATTCCTCCGGCAGCTCTGACC
>CALWQE010000134.1 GCA_944383605.1 uncultured Lachnospiraceae bacterium | reverse complement strand
GAGGCCCTGCCGAAGGCCCTGTGCGGATATACCTATCCCATCTGCATCAGCAGAGGGGAGGGAGCGGTGCTGGAGGATGTGGACGGAAATCATTTCCTGGATTTCATCGGCGGCGTGGGCGTGCTGAACATCGGCTATTCCAGGCCGGAGGTGGTAGAGGCGGTGAAGGCTCAGGCGGAAAAATATTTCCACTGCATCTTCAATGTGGTGGCCCATGAGGGCTATATCGAGCTGGCGGAGAAATTTGATGCGCTGATGCCCTGCAAAGGGGAGAAGATGAAAACCTTTTTCGCCAACAGCGGCGCGGAGGCAGATGAAAATGCCATCAAGGTGGCGAAGGCCTGCACCGGCCGCCACAGCATCATCTGTTTTTCCGGAGCCTTCCACGGCAGAACCAACCTGACCATGGCCCTGACGGCGAAGAAATCCTACGCTCTGGGGATGGGGCCTTTCCCCTCCGGCATTTACCGGGCGGAATATCCCGACCTGTACCGGGCGCCGAAAGGCTACAGTGAAGAGGAGGCCATTGATTATTACATCCATTCTCTGACAAAAATTTTCGAGGAGGGGGCGCCGGCCTCTGATGTGGCGGCGATCCTGGTGGAGCCCATCCTGGGAGAGGGAGGATTTATCCCGGCGCCTATCCGGTGGGTGAAGGCGGTGAGGAAGATCTGCGATGATAACGGCATCCTGCTGATCGCCGATGAGGTGCAGTGCGGCAACTGCCGCAGCGGCCGCTATTTTGCTTCTGAATACTGGAAGGAAGCAGGGGCGGCGCCGGATATTATCACCACTGCCAAATCCATGGGCGGCGGCGTGCCCATCAGCGCCATCACCGCCAGAGCTGAGATCATGGATGCGGTGCCGGCGGGAACCATCGGCGGAACCTACTGCGGCAATCCCCTGGCCTGTGCTTCCGCCCTGAAGGTGATGGAGATCATGAAGGCGGAGGATTATGCCGGGAAGGCCATGGCTATCGGAGAGAAAACCATGGCGGCCTTTAACCGGATGAAAGAGAAATATGAGGAAATCGGCGATGTGCGGGGGCTGGGAGCCATGATCGGTGTAGAATTTGTCAAAACCAAGGCAGGCAAAGAGCCTTACCCGGAATTTGTCGCCAGGATGATTCAGACAGCCCTCCGGAAGGGGCTGATGCTGGAGAACGCCGGCACTTATGGGAATGTGATCCGTTTCCTGGCGCCTCTGTGCATCACGGACAGCCAGCTGGAGGCAGGGCTTTCCATTTTCGAGGAAGCAGTGGGGGAAACAGAGAAAGAACTGGGAAAATAAACAGGAGGGGACGCCATGGAATTTTCTTATTATCTGCCGGTGAACCTGATCTTCGGCAGAGGACGGACAGCAGAAGCCGGCGCCATTACAGCCATGTACGGGAGAAAGGCGCTGGTGGTCACCGGCAGAAGCAGCACGAAGAAATCCGGGCTGCTGGAGCGGGTCATTCATTATCTGAAAAAAGCCGGTGTGGACAGTGTGGTGTTCGACCGGGTACAGCAGAATCCTCTGACCACGACGGCGGAGGAGGCAGCGGCCCTGGCAAAGGCAGAGGGCTGCGATGTGGTGCTGGGCGTGGGCGGCGGAAGTGTTCTGGACTGCGCCAAGGCAGCAGCCTTTCTGGCAGTCAATGAGGGCAGTATCCATGATTATATTTTTAACCGGCTGAAAAGCGATCAGGCCCTGCCCATTGTGCTGATCCCCACCACCTGCGGCACCGGCAGCGAGGGCAACGGCTTCGCCGTCCTGACCAACCCGGAAAACGGCGATAAAAAATCCCTCCGGTGCAATGCTATTGTAGCGAAAGCATCGATTATCGACTCGGAATGTATGATGACTATGCCGAAAACGGTGCTGGCAGCAGTAGGCTTTGACGCGCTGTGCCACTGTATGGAGGCTTATGTCAGCAGGATCAGTCAGCCATTGACTGATATGATGTGTGAGAAGGCCATGGCTCTGACAGCTGCCCACCTTCTTCCCATCTATGAGGGAAAATGCGACCCGGACAGCTGGGACGGAGTGACCCTGGCCAGCACTCTGGGCGGCATGGTGATTAACACAGCGGGCGTAACCCTTCCCCACGGCATGGAGCATCCGGCCAGCGGCCTGCGGGATATCGTCCATGGAAAGGGGCTGGCTGCCCTGACCCCGGCGGTGACGGAGGCCAGTATCGCCGGAGCTCCGGAGAAATACGGCGTTATCTCCCGGATTCTGGGCGGGACAGGGGCTGAGGACTGTGCCGGAACCATCCGGAAGCTGCTGAAACGGCTGAACCTGTCGGTAACCCTGGGCGAGCTGGGCATCAGGGAGGAGGACATTCCATGGATGGCGGAAAACTGTATGAAGGTATCCGCGGCAGGGATCGCCAATCATCCGGTGGTATTTGAGCAGGAGGAGATCGAGACGCTGTACCGGCAGGCATTATAGCGGCAGTGCCGTACCGGCAGACATCACCCCGCCGGGAGGCGGAGAGCGGGCCTGCGGCAGATTTGGAAGGTGACAAAAATGAATCATTATCAGACATATATCAATGGGAAGTGGGTCGACGGGACTTCAGGCCATATCCTGTACGCTGTCAATCCGGCCACAGGCCAGGCCATCGGAGCGGTGGAGGAGAACAGCCTGGCAGATGCGGAGGAGGCTATCCGGGCGGCGAAAACTTCTTTTTATGTGACCAGAGAGTGGCGGGATATGGATGTTCAGAAGCGGAGCGACATCCTGCTGAAGATCGCGGATATGATTGAGGAGGAGCTGGAAGAATATCAGGAGATCAAACAGGTCAATCTGAACCTG
>CALWQE010000133.1 GCA_944383605.1 uncultured Lachnospiraceae bacterium | reverse complement strand
CTTTTTTTTTTTTTTTTTCCGGGTACTGATGCCGCCTCCCAGCCTGGACAGAGAGGTGCGCAGGCCTACCAGCCTGGTGGCCCGGTATTTTTTCTGTTCTAGCTCTACCTGTATCTTTCCCTCCCTGGTATTGGCTCTGGCAGCAAAAATGTCCAGGATCACCAGCGTCCGGTCCATCACCTTCATCTGAAGGATATCCTCCATATTCCGCAGCTGGGCCGGGGACAGCTCATCGTCACAGATCACGCCCACAGCCCCGGTCTGCCATGCCAGCTCCCGGATCTCCTCCAGCTTTCCCTTGCCCAGATAGGTACCCGGATGAACTGTCTCCCGGTTCTGGATTACCCGTCCGGCCACCACAGCTCCCGCCGTATCCGCCAGCTGAGCCAGCTCATCCAGAGACTGTTCGGTATCGTCTCCGTCCCGAACCGACACGCCGGCCAGCAATACCAGCTCCTTGCTTTCATTCAGTTCAATCATATATTTTATCTCCCATCTGATCTGTCCGCACACCGGTCAGAAAAAGACTGCCCCTAAAGATCAGGAAACCGCCATATCCAAAAGCCGGTTTCCAGAAACCAGCCTGGATATGGCGGCAAATCCCGATTTTCCGACAGCCCTTTCTCTGTCAAAGCCCCCTGGCAGCTGTTTTATCTCGTGCGCAGAAAGGCCAGCTCGTGTTCAATCTCCCCGTCTGTGCCATACAGATCCGCATACTCCTGAAGCACCGTCAGCGCCTGGCTGAAATCACCGGTATACTCCAGCGCCGCCGCCTCATTATATGTCAGCACCCCGGTATAATCCGGATCCTGGCAGTCCAGGCCAGCCTGAAAATATCCCAGCGCCTCTGCGTAATTCCCGGCCCGCATATAATACAGCCCCACCTGATTGTACACAGCTGCGTTTTCACTGTCCACGCTCAGCGCCTGGGTATAAGCGTTATACGCATTTTCCGCCTCCCCCAGCATCTCATAGGAAAGGCCCAGGCAAACCAGGGTTTCCGCGTCTTTGTTCTCTGTAATCGCCGTCAGCTCCGCTACCGCGTTCTGGTATTCTCCCAGCAGGTACTGTACCATTCCCCGGTATTTATGAGCTACTGTACGGTCGTCCTCGATCAGCAGAGCCGCGTTCAGGTACTTTCGCCCCTCTTCCTGTGCGCCTGCCTCTGCCAGCCGCTGATAGGCGCAGCAGTAAGCCTCATAATCCTCCGGCTTTGCTTTTATCAGTGCGTCAAAATCAGCCGCAGCCTTTTCGATATCGCCAGCCATGGCGTATACGCTGCCCCGGAGGTAGTAATTATCCTCCGGATGTTTTTCCACATCCAGGAGAATAGAATAGGTTTCAATAGCCGCCTCATAATCGCCGGATGCAGTCTCCGCCTCGCCCCGGTACTTCAGCACGTCAAATTCCACCTGAGACACATGCCCATTGGCGCATTCCAGCGCTTTATTCAGGTTCTCTATGGCAGCGGCATAATCCTCCGCCCGCAGATAGGCGATTCCCTTTCCCCGATATGCCAGTTTGTTCTCCGCGTCCAGTCCCAGGGCATAATCAAAGCTGCTCTGGGCTTCCTCATAATTCATCAGCTCAATATAGGCCATGCCCTGATTGATATAATACAGCGGCTCTGTATTCTCCTCCGCGATTGCCGCCTGGAAGGAGGCTGCCGCCTCGCTGTATTCGCCCGCCGCGTACTGCTCCATTCCTGTCTCGTAATAGCTGTTTTTTCCGGAACAGCCCGCCAGGAAAAGCAGGCACAGGCAGAACACAGCCGCAGTACACAATCCTTTTTTCATTTTATTCTTACACCCGATTCTGTCTTTACCGTTTTTCTCCTACGAAAAACAGCGCCAGCGTCCCCGGCCCGGAATGAGAGCCGATGACGGGACCCACATAGTTAATAATAAAGTTCTGGATGCCGGTGGCCGCCTTTACCCGATCCGCCACATATTCCGCGTCCTCCAGACAGTCGCCGTGGCTGATGAAGATTACGTCGTCCTCCGCCTCATAGCCCTTGATGTCTTTGCACATATTGCTGACCAGCGTATTCAGCGCTTTTTTCCGTCCTCTCACGGTTCCGGTGGCGCAGAGCTTCCCTTCATCGTCCACATGCATCACCGGCTTAATATTCATCATCGTCCCCACAATGGCGGTAGCCTTTGACACCCGGCCGCCCCGGTGGAGATGATGGAGGTCATCCACTGTAAACTGGTGGCAGATATGGGGAATCAGCTCCCTTACCTTCTGCGCGTTTTCTTCCAGAGACAGTCCCTTTTCCTTCATCATCACTGCCTTGTGCACCAGCAGCCCCTGTCCCAGAGAAGCGCAGAGAGAATCGATTACAATAATCTTCCGTTCAGGATATTTCTCCTTCATCTCCTCTGCCGCGATACAGGTATTCTGATATGTGCTGCTTAATCCGGAAGAAAAAGCGATGTACAGGATGTCTGTTTCCTTCTTTAATTCATCTTCCATTAAGGAAGCTACGATTTCAGGATTTACCGCGTTTGTGGTGGGCATCTTTCCTTCCCGCATCAGGCGGTAAAAGGTTTTTTCATCCAGTTTCTGCTCATCGCCGTACTGAACGCCGTCCAGCAGATAGTGGAGCGACGCCACAGGAATCTGATGCTCTGTCAGATAAGACTCCGGCAGATCTGCTGATGTGTCCGTCATAATAATATAATTACCCATAGTTACCTCCTATCCGCAGACACAGCATACCGGTCTGTTCACGCCTTCTGCCGCGCCGCATTTCAGTCGTTTTTATCATATCATGAAAACAGGGTTCCCGCAACTGTGGAACCCTGTTTTCAGTCATGTTTTGGTAACAGATCAGTCATGTTTTCCGCTCTTCTGCCTGCGGTCTGTACTTCCCAGCCCTCCGTTGCGCTCGGCCGTAACCTGGTCGTCCTCCGTTATGCCGAAGGGCAGGAATATCCCCTGCAGGAAGCCTGCGCCCGCTTCCAGGCTCACCGTTTTCCCTTCATTGGAATCATTGGTAATCTTGGCGAAAATATGTCCTTCATTATCTGAGCCGTAATAGTCCGCATCAATAATCCCCACCGTATTGTTCAGCTGGAGCCGGTAGCGAAATCCCAGCCCGCTGCGCGGAAACATGGCCAGCAGCCAGCCCGGGGCGATCCGCACCCGTATGCCAGTAGGCACATTCACCGTCTCACCCGGAGCCAGGTTTACAGCAGCCGGCAGGAAAAAGTCATAGCCGGCAGAGCCTGTTGTAGCCCGGCGGGGCAGCAAAATGCCGCTGTAAATCCTCCGGCAGTTTTCATCCGTTTCCGGCCCGATCGTGCGGATCCAGTCCTGATAAAACCGGTCATAGCTTACTTTCTCAAATTTCCCAATTCTCTCCATCTGCTCTCCCTTCCATCCTTCCGGATTGTTACCGCAGAAACATCCGCAGCAGCTTTTCTTTTATGCCGTTATAGGGCAGGTAGCGGATCGGCAGATCGATCCAGTTATATTTTTCCACAATGCTGCGCCGGTGGCTGAAGGTTTCAAAGCTTTCCCGGCCATGGTAGCTTCCCATACCGCTCTGGCCTACGCCGCCGAAGCCCATATGGCTGGTGGCCAGGTGGATAATGGTATCATTGATGCAGCCGCCGCCGAAGCTGACCCCATTCAGCACCTGGTTTTTCACCTTCCGGCTTCTGGTAAACAGATAGCAGGCCAGCGGCTTTTCTCTGGAGGCAACGAAATGAATCACCTCCCGGATATCCCGGAAGGTCATCACCGGCAGAATGGGGCCGAAGATCTCTTCCTGCATCACCTTGCTGTCCGGCGTGATATGATCCAGCACTGTAGGGCCGATCTGCAGCGTCTCTGGATTTCTGTGTCCGCCCATCAGAATATCTTCGCCCTCCATCAGGCCGCAGAGACGGTTATAATGCTTTTCATTAATGATTTTCCCATAGCTGGGATTTTCCAGCGGGTCGCTGCCGTAAAATTTCAGGATAGTCTTACGGATTTCTTCCATCAGGCGTTCCTTCACATCTTCATGGACAAACAGATAATCCGGCGCCACGCAGGTCTGGCCGCAATTTAAAAATTTCCCGAACACGATCCGCCGGGCCGCCACCCGGATATTGGCAGTCTGATCTACGATACAGGGACTTTTCCCTCCCAGCTCCAGGCAAATGGGCGTCAGGTAGCGGGACGCCTTCTCCATTACCAGACGGCCCACTGTCACGCCGCCGGTGAAAAAGATAAAGTCAAACCGCTGATCCAGCAGGGTCTGATTTTCCTGTCTGCCTCCCAGCACTACCGCCACATAGGAAGGGTGGAAGCATTCGCTGATGATCTGGCTGATTACCTGGCTGGTCGCCGGGGAATAGGCGCTGGGCTTAATCACCACACAGTTCCCGGCGGCAATGGCGCCGATCACCGGATCCAGCGCCAGCATAAAAGGATAGTTCCACGGCGCCATCACCAGCGTCACGCCATAGGGCTCCGGGGAGGTAAAGCTTTTGGAATGGAACTGGGCCAGCGGAGTAGGCACCCGCCTGTCTTTCATATAAGAAGGCAGATGCTTCCGGATAAACCGAAGCTCGCTGAGCACCATACCAGTTTCGCACATATATGTCTCAAAGGAGGATTTTCTCAGATCCTGCCGCAGCGCTTCGTTCAGATCATCCTCATGGCGCATAATCGCACGCTCCAGAGAAGTCAGGGCAGCCAGCCGGTGCTTCAGCGGCCTGGTCTGACCGGTAGCAAAATACCGTCTCTGGGCATTTACCAAACGTTCAATATTCATCGCTTTGCTCCTTCTTTCTATTCCGTCTGTTTCTGCAGGCTTTTCAGCCTTTTACCGCTTCCAGAATCCGCAGCACATCTTCATAAGACGCAGGGCGGGGATTGACGATCATCGCCCCATCGTCAATGGCTGTGCGGGCAATATCTGCAAACTGGGACGCTTCTACTCCGGCCTGGGCCAGTGTGACCGGCATACCGGTCAGATGATGCAGCCTGCGGGCCAGCCGCTTCACAGAAAGGGCCGCCGCCTTCGCCCGCTCCTTCTCCGGCGTCCTGCTGTACACCTCCGGTCCTTCCAGCTCCAGCAGCAGACGGCCGTAGGTTTCCCGGCAGTATTTCCGATTCTACCGCATTCCCACAGGCAGCCGGATCGCCATCGCCTCTCCCTGGGGGACCTGGGCGATGCTGCCCAGCGCAGGGC
>CALWQE010000132.1 GCA_944383605.1 uncultured Lachnospiraceae bacterium | reverse complement strand
ATATATTGTATAATCTTCTTGACTGGCCCCGGCGGCCCTGCTATAATGGATTTGTTTCTTTCAGGCAGGGCGCCGGAGCTGAATATATCGCTGAAGCGATCCGCCGCAGGCGGAGAATGCAGCAAAGCAGGATTCTTTTTGATTTCACAGGAAATTCTGTTTCCAATGGATGGAAGATTCTCCTGCGCGCCCTGGTCCGGGATGCGGGCTGCGGGGAACAGAAAGGAGAAGACGGCAGATATGTTTGACGTACAGAAACGGGATGGAGAAATAACAGAATTTAAGCTTTATAAAATTACCGGCGCTATGGAGAAAGCCTTTAAAGCCACGGAAAAATGCTACAGCGGCGAGATCCTGGAGCTGATGGCCCTCCGGGTGACGGCCGATTTTCAGGATAAAATCAGAGACGGGCTAATCCATGTGGAGGATATCCAGGACAGCGTGGAGCGGGTACTGGAGCGCACCGGCTATACAGACGTGGCGAAAGCATACATATTGTACAGGAAACAGCGGGAAAAAATCCGGAATATGAAATCCACCATCCTGGACTATAAAGAGGTGGTAAACCAGTATGTCAATGCGGAAGACTGGAGGGTGAAAGAAAATTCTACCGTAACCTACTCGGTGGGCGGGCTGATCCTCAGCAATTCCGGAACCATTACAGCCAATTACTGGCTGTCTGAAATTTATGACGAGGAAATTGCAAACGCACACAGAAACGCGGATATTCATATCCATGACCTGTCCATGCTGACCGGCTACTGCGCAGGCTGGTCGCTGAAGCAGCTGATTCAGGAGGGACTGGGCGGGATTCCGGGGAAGATTACCTCCGGCCCGGCGAAGCATCTGTCCGTACTGTGCAACCAGATTGTGAATTTCCTGGGCATTATGCAGAATGAATGGGCGGGCGCCCAGGCCTTTTCCTCCTTTGATACCTACCTGGCGCCTTTTGTGAAAACAGACCATCTGACCTATCAGGAGGTGCTCCAGTGCATTCAGTCATTTGTGTACGGCGTCAATACGCCCAGCCGCTGGGGTACCCAGGCGCCCTTTACCAATATCACCCTGGACTGGACTGTGCCGGATGACCTGGCAGAGCTGCCGGCGATCGTCGGGGGCAGGGAGATGGATTTTAAATACAAAGACTGTAAAAAAGAGATGGATATGATTAATAAAGCCTTTATCGAGACCATGATCGAGGGGGACGCCGATGGGAGAGGATTTCAGTATCCCATCCCTACTTATTCCATTACCAGGGATTTTGATTGGTCTGATACGGAAAACAACCGTCTGCTTTTTGAGATGACAGCCAAATACGGGACGCCTTATTTTTCCAATTATATTAACAGCGATATGGAGCCGGGCGATGTGCGCAGCATGTGCTGCCGCCTCCGGCTGGATCTGCGGGAGCTGCGGAAAAAGAGCGGCGGTTTTTTCGGCTCCGGGGAAAGCACCGGGTCCGTAGGGGTAGTGACCATTAATATGCCGCGGCTGGCTTATCTGTCCGCAGATGAAGAGGAATTTTACCGCCGGCTGGACCGGATGATGGATCTGTCCGCCCGCTCTCTGAAAATCAAGCGGGATGTGATTACAAAGCTGATGAAGGAGGGGCTTTACCCTTATACCCGGCGGTATCTGGGCACCTTTGACAACCATTTTTCCACGATTGGCCTGATCGGCATGAACGAAGCCGGCCTCAACGCCCGGTGGCTGCGCGCCGGCATGACAGAAGAAGCCTGCCAGAAGTTTACGAAGGACGTGCTGCACCATATGCGGGAGCGGCTGTCTGACTATCAGGAGCAGTACGGCGATCTGTACAACCTGGAGGCTACGCCGGCGGAATCGACAGCATACCGGCTGGCGAAGCACGACAGGGAACGGTATCCCGATATCATTACAGCAGGGAAGGAAGGGGATACCCCCTATTATACCAACAGTTCCCATCTGCCTGTGGAATATACCGCCGATATTTTTGATGCCCTGGATATCCAGGATGAGCTGCAGACGCTTTATACCTCCGGGACTGTCTTCCATGCTTTTCTGGGAGAGAAGCTGCCGGACTGGAAGGCGGCGGCCCGCCTGGTCAGAACGATTGCAGAGCATTACCGGCTGCCCTATTACACCATATCGCCCACCTATTCTGTCTGCCCGGAGCATGGCTACCTGGCGGGAGAGCATTTTATCTGTCCCCACTGCGGAAAAGACGCGGAGGTTTACAGCCGGATTACCGGTTATTACCGGCCGGTACAGAACTGGAATGCAGGAAAGGTGCAGGAGTACCGGAACCGGAAGGAATATACGGCTCCTTCCTCACGGATAATGCCAGGCGCCGGAAGTCCGGTTACTGTCTCCTGCCGGGAGACCCATGAGATCACGCCGGAAGGGGAGGGGAAGACATATCTGTTTGTCACCAAAACCTGCCCGAACTGCAGGATGGCCAGAGAATACCTGAAGGATGTAGCGTATGAGCTGGTTTACGCAGAAGAACGGCCTGAGCTGGCCGCCCGCTATGGGGTGATGCAGGCGCCGGCTTTGGTGATCGATCAGGGCGGCAGCGTGAAAAAATATATCAATGCTTCCAATATCCGCGGATACGCCGGCAGCCTTTGCGGAAAAGAAATTTTTTCGAAATATGAATGATGTATAAACTTTATATAAACTGTTTTCCCTTTGATTGACAAACCTGTTTTTTCAGATTAAGATGTTTGCTGAAGAATGCATTTTGCCTCCCAGAGCGGCTGCCTGCCGCGCTGGGAGGCAGTCATTTGACGGCATCATGAAGAATACAGAAATATGGAGGCATAAGGTGAAAGAAAAAGTGAAGCATGGTCTGAAATCAGCGGGAAAGTGGATCAGAAAGCATAAAGTCCTGGTGATTCTTCTCATTGTGATCTGTCTGATCGGCAGCTGTGCGCTGCGGGTACGCCAGGCAGGACAGGAGATGGAGGAAGCGCTGAGCCAGGCGGCGCTGCAGACCGCCCAGGCAGAATACCGTGACCTGACCAGCACAATTAACGCAACAGGCTATGTGCAGAGCGATCATACCCGCTCTCTGACTACAACGCTGGTAAATACCGAAGTAACGGCAGTGAACGTAGAGGTGGGAGACGTGGTGCAGGAGGGCGATCCTCTGTGCAGCTTTGATACAGAGGAAATCGAGAACAGCCTGGCGGACGCCAGGGAAAGCCTGAATGTAGCGCAGGCCCAGGGCAGCCTGTCTGTGCAGGGAGCCCAGCGCAGCCTGAACGATGCGGTAAACGCGCAGAACTATCAGGTCGGAACCGCAGGGAAGAACCGGGACTATTCCTGGACAACCTACGAGGAGGCGGCGGCGGATTACAATGAGGCTGTGGCTGACCTGGAGAGTAAGAAGCAGGAAGAAAGCGATAAAAAGCATGAGATGGACGATGCGGAGTCCAGGATGAACCGGGCTCAGGATGAGATGGAGGAAAGCGCGCGCCGGTATGCCGAGGCGCAGGCGGCTGCAGGCGGAGACATCGGCGATCTGGTGGAGGGCGTTCAGGATGGCAGCATCAGCGTCAGCAGCGGCAATCTGAGCGAGGTGGCTTCCAGCCTGTCGGAAGCTTACAGCGATTATACGGAAAAGCAGGCGGAGGCACAGGCGGCATCTACCGAGTATTCATCCGCCTCCGCGGCATATCAGCAGGCCAAGACAGAGCGGGAGGCGCTGGAAAATTCAGTGGATTCCATGAAGAGCGCCATGGATTCCAGTTACCATACATATGAGCAGCAGGAGGACGCCTATAACAATACCGTCATTACCCAGAACAGCAGCGTAGCGGGGATGCAGGATTCCCTGACCAATTCCAGGCTCTCCGCCAGCGTGGGTACCCAGGCCCAGGAGAGCCAGGTGCGGACCTATGAGCGGCAGCTGGAGGAAGGGGTGCTGACTGCGCCTATCGGCGGCACTGTTACAGCGGTAAATGTCCAGGAGGGAGATACCTATACCGGCGGCGTCATTGTCACCATCCAGGACTGCGACGCCTTTGTGCTCGAGGCAGAGATTGATGAATATGATATCAGCGATATCCGGGAGGGGATGAAGGTAATCTTCCGGACAGACGCCACCAGAGAAGAGGAGCTGGAAGGTGAGATTATTTTTGTCTCTCCTGTTCCCACATCGGCCGCTTCCTCGTCCGGCTCCATGGCAGCCAGCGCCGGGGGCGGAGATGTCACCTATCAGATTAAGGCGGCGATCCATACGGATACAGACCGGCTGCGTCTGGGCATGACAGCGAAGATGAATATTGTCCTCAGCGAGGCGGAGCATGTGCTGACAGTCCCCTATGACGCGGTACAGACAGATGAGAATGGAAATGATGTGGTTTACATTGTGGAGGATGTGGCCGGAGAGGACGGAAAAATGACCCGCCAGCAGCGTCCTGTGCCGGTTACAGTAGGCATAGAGGGCGATTATTATGTGGAAATTTCCGGAGAGGGCGTTACGGAAGGCATGACAGTGGCCATTCCCCAGGAGGAATCCCTGAACCTGATGGATCTGATGATGGGACAGTAAAAAAGGAGGCTTCCTGTGGACGGAAAAAAATGTATCATTGACCTGAGAAATATTGTAAAAAGCTTTTATGTGGGAACGCCCAATGAGCTGGAGATCCTCCACGGCGTCAGCTTAAAGGTGTATGAAGGGGAGTTTGTCTCCGTGGTAGGGGCCTCCGGTTCAGGGAAAAGTACGCTGATGAATATTATCGGCGTGCTGGACCGGCCCACCGCAGGGGAATATATTCTGGACGGGATCGACGTCAGCCGGTCAGACGATTATGAGCTGTCCCATATCCGAAATGAGAAAATCGGCTTTGTATTTCAGACCTATAATCTGATTCCCCGTACCACAGCCCTGAAAAATGTAGAGCTGCCCATGCTTTATGCCGGCGCCAGGGGGGCGGAGCGCTCCCGCCGGGCCAGGGAGCTGCTGAAAATGGTGGAAATGGAAGACCGGATGCAGCACAAGCCGGATGAGCTGTCCGGCGGGCAGAAGCAGCGTGTGGCCATCGCCAGGGCTATGGCCAATGACCCGGCGATTCTGCTGGCGGACGAGCCTACCGGCGCTCTGGATTCCAAGACTGGCCGGCTGATTATGGATATCTTTCACCGGCTGAACCGGGAGCAGGGAAAAACCATTGTCCTGATCACCCATTCCACCGAGCTGGCGGAAGAAACCCAGCGGATTATTACCCTCCATGACGGAGAAATCACGGGGGAACGGAAGGGGAGTGACCGTCCATGCTGATCGGAGAAAATATTACAATGGCTGTCACGGGCCTGCTGTCCAATAAGATGCGGGCTTTCCTGACCATGCTGGGGATTATCATCGGTATCGGTTCGGTCATTACCATTATGACGGTAGGCGATTCCGTGACCAGCTCTGTGACCAGCTCCATGCAGGATATGGGCGCCAATAATATTATTGTCAGCTTACAGCAGAAAAGCGGCGAGGAGGACGAGGAAGAGGGGGAAATGTCCTTTTCCGGCGGCAGCCAGTCAGTGAGCCAGCCTACGGAGGACGATTATATCACGGAGGATATGCTGTCCCGGCTGACGGAAAATTTCTCCGGCTCCATTCAGGCGGTAGCGCTGGAAGAGTCGGTGGGCAGCGGACAGGCCCAGGATGGAAAACTGTACGCCAACGTTTCTGTCACCGGCGTAAACGGAGGCTATTTTACGGCAAACCATCTGGAGATGGCTGCGGGCAGGCAGCTGTCGGCCCGGGATTATGAAGGGAACCGGAAGGTGGCCCTGGTTTCTGACAAGCTGGTCAGCAATATGTTTGCCGGGGACGCCGGCCAGGCGGTAGGCTCCCAGCTGGAGGTGAAGATCGGCAGCGATTATTATACTTATACGATTGTAGGCGTATATGAATACCAGCAGACGGCGATGAATTTCAGCCTCTCTTCCGAGAAGGATATTACGACAGCCCTCTATATCCCGATCGGCGCTGCCCAGGCTCAGCTCCATTCTTCAGGCGGGTATCAGATGGCGACGCTGGTGACGGCCCAGGGCGTTGATTCCGATGAGTTAAGCGGCCAGGTACAGCAGTTTTTAAATGTATTTTACCGGAATAACCGGAACTTTCAGATTATGGCGTTCAGTATGGAATCCATGGTTTCTGCCTTCTCCTCCATGCTGTCTACCCTGAAGATCGCCATTGCCGTGATTGCGGGGATCTCGCTGCTGGTAGGCGGTATCGGCGTGATGAATATTATGCTGGTGTCGGTGACAGAGCGAACCAGAGAGATCGGAACCAGGAAGGCGCTGGGGGCGACCAATCAGTCCATCCGGACGCAGTTTATTGTGGAGGCGATGATTATCTGCCTGATCGGCGGCGCCATCGGCGTAGCAGTGGGCGTGGCAGGCGGCTCCGCGGCGGCGGGCTGGCTGGGCTATCCGGCCAGGGCGTCTGTGGCCAGCATCATTATCGCCCTGCTGTTCTCCATGACCATCGGCGTGTTTTTCGGCTATTATCCCGCCAATAAGGCGGCGAAGATGAATCCGATCGAAGCGCTGCGGTACGAATAAACGATCATGCGCCCGGCGGCGGATGTTCAGAGTAAGCAAAAAAGCGGAGGCTTTCTGAAAAAAGAAAACCGGTATCCATCCGGCAAAGATGCAGAGGATGGATACCGGTTTTTTCTGACAGGAAATCAGGCGGCGACCGCCACAGCGGGATGGGACAGGGCGCTTACCTTCAGCTTCATCATCGATTCGGAGACGGTAAAGCATACGTCCAGGATGAAACGGCAGTCCGTATCCACGCCCGGGCGGCTAAGCAGATATTCCCGGTGGCGGCAGACGATGTACTGGATCATCTCTTCGGTAGATTTCAGGCACCGGGTGCGTTTCCGGATTTCCATAGCGGCAGGACTGGCGAGAAATTCCCGCATTTTGTGCTTCAGCTCCTCTTCATAGGAGCAGTGTTCTTTCAGGCTGCCTGTAAAAATCTCGTTGTGGGGATAGGTAAAATAATCCGCCAGATAGTGAAGCACCACGCCAAGCCTGCGCGTAAAATACCGGTCAGAAATAACAGGGATGGCACAGAGGCGGGAAAGCCCCCGGATCTCGTTTTTCACCATGGGAAAAGTGCTTTCTATATTATGCTTCGTGGTTACAAAAGAAGGTACACAGTCCGGCAGGATATTTCCCACATAGTAAGCTTTCCTGTGAAGGGAAAATTCGGTGTACAGGGTATTGGACATCATATAGCGCGCCAGACAGATATGTGTTTTTTTTCTCATTCTCGCTCCTTTGTCAAGAGGATATTCCGCTGCTTCGGTTAAACCGCAACCGGAATGTTTTTGATCTGGGGATGGGTCTGGTAATTGTCCAGACGGAAATCATCTGTGGTGAAATCATAAAAGTCTTTTACATCCGGATTCATCCAGAAATCGGGAGCGGGAAGGGGTTCCCGGGAGATCAGCTCCTTCACGGCATCCACATGACGGTCATAAATATGGGCGTCGGCGATGACGTGAACAAATTCCCCGACTTCAAATCCGTTTACCTGTGCCATCATATGTACCAGCACAGCGTACTGACACACATTCCAGTTATTTGCAGTCAGAATATCGTTAGACCGCTGATTCAGGATCGCGTTCAGGGTCAGTTTTTCATGGCCCGGCTTCTGGGTCACATTAAACGTCATGCTGTAAGCGCAGGGATAAAGGCCCATTTCGTGCAGATCCTGGTGTACATATATATTTGTGATAATTCTGCGGCTGAACGGATTGTTTTTCAGGTCATAGAGAACGCGGTCTACCTGGTCGAACATGCCTTCCGGGTACTGGTGCTTTACCCCCAGCTGATAACCGTAGGCTTTGCCGATGGAGCCGTTTTCATCGGCCCAGCTGTCCCAGATATGGCTGTGGAGGTCATGGATATTGTTGGACTTTTTCTGCCAGATCCAAAGCAGCTCATCCACACAGTTCCGGAATCCGGTTTTCCGCAGGGTAAGGGCGGGAAACTCCTTTGACAGGTCATAACGGTTTACCACGCCGAATTTTTTAATGGTATAGGCCGGGCTGTTGTCATCCGCCCAGACAGGCCGTACCTTTTCCCCTCTGGTATCGGTTCCGTTTTCCAGGATGTCTTTGCACATGTCGATAAAGACTTTATCCGCGTAACTCATTTTTACCTCCTAAAATTTTCTTCCGCTCATGGCCGTCTGAGGTTGAACTCAGGCCGGTAATTATAGTATACTGAAAACCACAACGGTTTTATCATAACACAGATCACAGTGATCGGCAAGTGGAAAGGACAGGACATTATGTATTTAATTGCAGCCACAGACCGGGATTGGGCCATCGGGAAAGACGGAGGGCTTCTGGTGGAAAACCCGGCGGATATGAAATATTTCCGAGAAACAACCTCCGGGAAGACGGTGATTATGGGCAGGAAAACGCTGGAGACCTTCCCCGGCGGCAGGCCGCTGAAGAACCGGGTCAATATCGTGCTGACCCGCGACCCGGGCTTTTCCAGGGAGGGGGTGACGGCAGTACACAGCAGGGAAGAAGCGCTGGAGCTGGTAAAGGATCTGCCGGAGGATCAGGTATTTATAATAGGAGGAGAACAGATTTACCGGATGTTTTTGAAGGACTGTACCAAAGCCTATATTACCAGGATGGATCAGGCGTTTCCGGCTGACACATGGTTCCCCGATCTGGACCGCGATCCGGAGTGGGAGGTGGAGCAGGAGAGCGAACGGATGGAATGCCAGGGCGTAACCTTTACCTTCTGTATTTATAAAAGGAGGGGCAGGTAAAATTGCTCTGTAAAAAAATATAAATTTACTTGACATTGGAGAACATTTGATAAATAATATTTTTTAAGTAATTTTTATGCAATTCGCATGATAAAGCAATAAAGTTTTAGTTCACAGGAGGCAGAAATTCTATGCTGAACATCAGAATCGAAAAAAATCAGAACCCGAAGCAGAAGCCCGATCCGGACAATCTGTCTTTCGGAGCCGTATTCACGGATCATATGTTTGTAATGGATTATGAAGAAGGAAAAGGCTGGTATGATCCCAGGATCGTTCCCTACGGGCCACTGACCCTGGATCCGGCGGCTATGGTCTTCCATTACGGACAGGAGATGTTCGAGGGCCTGAAAGCCTATAAGTCAGAGGACGGCAGGATCCTGTTATTCCGTCCTGACAAAAATATCGCCAGAGCCAATAACACCAACAAACGGCTGTGCATCCCCCAGGTGCCCCCGGAAGATTTTATGCAGGCGCTGAAGGCGATCGTGAAGATGGACAGCGACTGGATTCCCACAAAAGAAGGGACGTCTCTGTATATTCGTCCGTTTATCATCGCCACAGATCCCCATCTGGGCGTACATCCTTCCCAGACTTATAAGATGGTGATTATTCTGTCTCCTGTGGGCGCTTATTACCCGGAGGGTATTAATCCGGTGAAAATCTGGATTGAGGACGAATATGTAAGGGCTGTCAGAGGGGGCATCGGCGAGGCGAAAACCGGCGGAAATTATGCGGCCAGCCTGGCTTCCCAGGTAAAGGCGGACGAGGCGGGATATTCTCAGGTACTGTGGCTGGACGGCGTTTACCGGAAATATATCGAGGAAGTCGGTTCCATGAATATCGTATTCAAAATTAACGGAACCATCGTAACCCCCGCGTTAAACGGCAGCATCCTGCCCGGCGTAACCAGAGATTCTGTGCTGTATCTGTGCAAAGAATGGGGCTATCCGGTTGAGGAGCGGAAGATTTCTGTGGAAGAGCTGGTAGACGCGGCAAAGAGCGGCGCATTAGAGGAAGCCTTCGGAACCGGTACCGCGGCAGTGATTTCACCGGTAGGAGAGCTTCGCTATGAGGATGAGGTTATGGAGATCAACGGCGGCAAGATCGGCCCTGTCAGCCAGAGAATCTATGACACCATCACCGGTATCCAGCTGGGCAAAATCACCGGGCCGGAAGGCTGGAGCGTAGAGGTAGAATAAAGAAAAGGCTGAATCCCAATGCCAGGGCTCCCAGAGAGTCCTGAACAGATCCGGGAGATATCTGCTAACTGTGTCCGGCGGCGCAGAAAAAAAGATGTCTCCCGGATTTTGTGCGCGGGAGAAGGGGCAGCAGCAGGATGGCTCCCGCCTCGGCAGGCGGCGGGAAACAAAAGAAGTTTGTGGAAAGTGAGCGTATCTGTTATGAAAATGAAACGTGAAGATGTGAGAAATGTGGCGATCATCGCCCATGTAGACCATGGCAAAACGACTCTGGTGGATGATCTGCTAAAGCAAAGCGGCGTGTTCCGGGAAAACCAGGAGGTGGCGGAGCGGGTCATGGACTCCAATGCCATCGAGCGGGAGAGGGGCATTACCATTCTCTCTAAAAATACCGCCGTCTCCTATAACGGCATTAAAATCAACATTATCGACACGCCCGGCCATGCGGATTTTGGCGGCGAGGTGGAGCGTGTGCTGAAAATGGTAAACGGCGTGATCCTGGTGGTGGACGCCTTTGAGGGGCCTATGCCCCAGACCAAATTTGTGCTGCGCAAGGCGCTGGAGCTGAATCTGGCGGTCATTGTGTGCATCAATAAAATCGACCGGCCGGAGGCGCGCCCGGAAGAGGTAGTGGATGAAGTACTGGAGCTGCTGATCGACCTGGACGCTTCCGAGGAGCAGCTGGACTGTCCCTTCGTTTACGCTTCGGCCAGAGAGGGATATGCGCTGGCAGAGCTGGGCGACGAGCCGAAAAACATGGTGCCTCTTTTTGAGGCCATTGTCCACCACATCCCCGCTCCCGAGGGAGATCCGGAGGCGGAGACCCAGATGCTGATCAGCACCATTGATTATAATGAATATGTAGGACGGATCGGCGTGGGAAAGATCGATAACGGTTCCCTGAAGGTAAATCAGGAGGTGGTGATCGTCAACGCCCATGAACTGAATAAAATGAACCGGGTAAAGGTGAGCAGGCTGTATGAATTTGACGGCCTGAATAAGATAGAAGTCCAGGAGGCGTCCATGGGTTCCATCGTGGCAGTATCCGGCATTGCCGATATCCATATCGGGGATACCCTCTGTTCTCCGGAGCATCCGGAACCGATTCCCTTCCAGAAGATATCAGAGCCTACCATTGCCATGAACTTTATGGTGAATGACAGCCCGATGGCCGGGCAGGAGGGGAAATTTGTCACATCCCGCCATCTGCGGGACCGGCTGTACCGGGAGCTGAATACGGACGTCAGCCTGCGGGTAGAGGATACCGAAAGCCCGGACTGCTTTAAAGTGTCCGGCAGAGGCGAGCTCCATCTGTCAGTGCTGATTGAAAATATGCGCCGGGAAGGATATGAGTTTGCCGTCAGCAAAGCGGAGGTATTGTATAAGCAGGATGATAAGGGCAGGAAGCTGGAGCCCATGGAACTGGCTTATATTGATGTGCCTGATGAATTTTCCGGTACGGTGATCCAGAAGCTGAGCCTGCGCAAAGGGGAGCTGCAGGGAATGTCCGCCTCCAATGGCGGCTATACCCGGATGGAATTTTCCATACCGGCCAGAGGGCTGATCGGCTACCGGGGCGAATTTATGACAGATACCAAGGGCAATGGCATTATGAACACCATTTTCGATGGATATGCCCCTTATAAAGGAGATATCCAGTACCGGAAACAGGGCTCTCTGATCGCTTTTGAGTCCGGCGAAACCATTACTTACGGACTGTTTAACGCCCAGGAAAGAGGCCTTCTGTTTGTAGGGCCGGGAGAAAAGGTATACGCCGGCATGGTGATCGGCCAGAACGGGAAGGGCGAGGATATCGAGGTCAACGTCTGCAAGAGAAAGCAGCTGACCAATACCCGGGCTTCCGGTTCCGACGACGCCCTGAAGCTGACGCCGCCGAAGATTCTCAGCCTGGAACAGAGCCTGGAATTTATTGATACGGACGAGCTGCTGGAGGTGACGCCGGAGCATCTGCGCATCCGGAAGAGGATACTGGATCCGGTGATGCGCAAGAGAATGGCCCATAATCAGAAATCACGGGTGAACGGCTGACAGGGACATTTTCATTTATGGTATACTGAGTCATTATCATACATGGCTTATAAGCTTTGTCGAAAAATTGTTTTTCCGTTTGACAGGGTATCCTTTTTCTGTTACACTAGGTGGAAACATTGAAAGTATTGCGATTAGTTGAGAGAAGAAAGTGAGGATGTAAAAAAGATGGGTACAATTATCGGTGAAGGCATTACGTTTGATGATGTATTACTGGTACCGGCTTATTCGGAAGTGATTCCGAATCAGGTAGATCTTTCCACCTGGCTGACGAAGAAAATCAGACTGAACATTCCAATGATGAGCGCAGGAATGGACACGGTGACAGAGCATAGAATGGCGATCGCGATGGCCAGACAGGGCGGTATCGGGATCATTCATAAAAATATGTCGATTGAAGCGCAGGCAGAGGAAGTGGATAAGGTAAAACGTTCAGAAAACGGCGTTATCACAGATCCTTTCTATCTTTCACCGGAGCATACCCTGGCTGACGCCAATGCGCTGATGGCGAAATACAGAATCTCCGGCGTCCCGATCACAGAGGGAAAGAAGCTGGTCGGTATCATTACCAACCGGGATCTGCTGTTCGAGACGGACTTCACGAAGAAAATTAAAGAGTCCATGACCTCAGAGGGACTGGTAACAGCTCCGGAGGGCGTGACCATTGAGGAGGCAAAGAAGATCCTGGCCAAGTGCAGAAAGGAAAAGCTGCCGATTGTGGACAAGGACTTCAATTTAAAAGGCCTGATTACCATTAAGGATATTGAAAAGCAGATCAAGTATCCTTTTTCCGCAAAGGATTCTCAGGGACGGCTGCTGTGCGGCGCTGCCGTAGGCATTACAAAGGATGTGATGAGCCGGGTGGACGCTCTGGTAGGAGCCAAGGTAGACGTGATTGTTATTGATTCCGCCCACGGCCATTCCGCAAATATTATCCGTACCCTGAAAATGATTAAAGAGAAATATCCGGAGCTGCAGGTGATCGCCGGCAATGTGGCGACAGCAGAGGCGACCAGAGATCTGATCGAGGCCGGCGTAGACGCTGTTAAGGTTGGTATCGGCCCCGGCTCCATCTGTACGACCCGTGTGGTAGCCGGTATCGGCGTGCCTCAGATCACGGCGATTATGGACTGCTATTCTGTAGCGAAGGAGTATGGCATCCCGATTATCGCCGACGGCGGCATCAAATATTCCGGAGACCTGACGAAGGCAATCGCCGCAGGCGGAAACGTATGTATGATGGGCAGCATGTTTGCCGGCTGCGATGAAGCGCCTGGCGATTTCGAGCTGTACCAGGGAAGAAAATACAAGGTATACCGGGGCATGGGTTCCATTGCCGCCATGGAAAACGGCAGCAAAGACCGTTATTTCCAGTCTGACGCCCAGAAACTGGTGCCGGAAGGCGTAGAGGGCCGTGTGGCTTATAAGGGTACCGTAGAGGATACTGTATTCCAGATGGTAGGCGGTCTCCGCTCCGGTATGGGGTACTGCGGCGCGCCGGATATTGAAACGCTCCAGAGAACCGGTAAATTTATGAAGATTTCTGCCGCTTCCCTGAAGGAAAGCCATCCGCACGATATCCATATCACAAAAGAGGCGCCGAACTACAGCATTGACGAATAATAAGATTCCGGGCCTGCTCCCGGATTTGGGCAGAATTTTCCGGTTTTTTATTGAAATTGAAAAAACCGGGAAGAGGAAAAACCGCAAAAGGGGGACTGTCAGGAAAGACAGTCTCTCTTTTCCAGCATTTCCCGTCTTTTTTTAGAGATTTGTAAGGAATTTGTAACAGTTTGGGGCGCGGAAGCTGGTATACTATATCCGATGGGGGGATTCCCCATCGGATATATACGCTCCGCGGGGATGCGCAGGGATTCGAGATGGTATGATGTCAGCAAAAGCTGACCCGAATCCCGCGCCAAGACTCGCAAGCGAGTCTTGATATCAGATGGGGCGATTCTTCATCGGATATGTGCATAAATAAAGCAGAAAGTACGGGGATAAAATAGATGGAACACACCAGAGAACAGAACAGACAGGAAGATCAGGAATATCAGCGGCGGAAGCGGGAGCTGATGAAAAAAAGACGAAAGCAGAGCAGGATTAGGCGGATAAAGAGGAGGATTTTCCACGGAGCGGCGGCATTGGTTTTGCTGGCGGCCCTGGCATTCGCAGTGATTACGCTGTCCGGCCTGCCTTTTTTGCAGGGCGGGGTGGATGTGTCGGAGATTGAGATGCCTGACTGGATTCAGCAGGATTACATAGAGCCAAATCCCAACTCCCGGCCCCAAACGCCTCTGGAGCGGGTAGACGGCATTGTAGTGCATTATGTGGGAAATCCCGGCACCACAGCCCGGCAGAATCAGAGCTATTTCAACAGTCTGGCTCAGACCCATGAAAATTATGCCAGCAGTCATTTTGTGATTGGGCTGGAGGGGGAGATTATTCAGTGCGTCCCGATGGATGAGATCGCCTACTGTTCGAATGACCGAAATTCGGATACCCTGTCTGTGGAATGCTGTCATCCGGATGACAGCGGGGAATTTACCCAGGAAACCTATGATTCCCTGGTGCGGCTGGTGAAATGGCTGTGCGAGACCTTCGATCTGGACAGCGGGGAGGATGTGATCCGCCATTATGATGTGACAGGAAAGGAATGCCCCCGGTATTATGTGGTGCATCCGGAGGCATGGGAGCAGTTTATCCGGGACCTGGGCGGCGAGGCCTGACAGGACAGCCGGGATTCAGTCCTGTTTCCGGCTGATGGAGGCCATATCGTATTGATAGAGCAGATAGGAGAGAATATACAGTTCCCGCTCGTTAATGCTGTCCAGGTTGAAATGTACCATTTCCTGAATGCGGTTGACCCGGTAGATCAGGGTATTCCGGTGCAGGTTCAGCTGGTTTGCGGCGTCTGTATAATTGCCGGAATAAAAGAGGTACCAGTAGAGCGTGCTGGCATACTGGGTATTATTTTTCATATCATACTGGATCAGAGCCAGCAGATCCGGGTGAAGCACTGTCTTCAGCCAGGGATCCCGCATCAGACCGTTTCGGAGGCAGCCGATGGCGGCGCTGCGCATGGTGCTGAAGGGCAGGCGGTAACGCACTGCGTGCTTCATGGCGTAAACTGCCTGCTGATAATAGTCCAGAAAGGCGTCCAGCCCGGTAAATTCATGGCTCAGCCCCCAGCAGAAGGAGCGCTTCGGTATGGTTTTCAGCAGCTCCTGGGTCAGCAGCTCCAGACTCTCCTGCCGGTTAAAATTAATTACGGCTACAGCCAGGTTGTCATAAGGGAAAGCCTGAACGCTGGCAATGGAATCCTCCAGATCATCGCAGAGCCTTTCAACGGCTTCCGGATTGGGGGATTTTTTCAGCTGGGCGCAGAGTATGATAAAGGTATCGTCAATCTGCCAGCCGGACATGGTGACAATCTGGTGCAGGTTGTAATCCTCCAGAGATTTCTGAGCCAGCATGTCCTGAAAATATTCCGACAGCATGGAGCGGGAGCGCAGGATGCCGGGATGATTTCTGGCGTAGGCCGTCACTACTTCCTGAAAGACCTGCATGACCTGGATATCCTTTTCGGTAAAGGGCCGGTTATTTTCATAGGCCATAATTTCCCCGATCCGCTCTTCTCCTGCCATAATGTCCGCGTACAGCACCTTTCCGCCATATCCCTGGGAGTAGGCTACGACAGGGATGCCCTGCCGGTTCAGGGGACGGTTTTTCATTTCTACGCTGATATCATTGTTCAGCTCATAGGAAGTATCGTTGGAAATGTAATTTTTCCAGTGAGGGTGGACATAATCTCCATATCCGTCTGTAATGGCGTAGATCCATCCGCGGATATTGCAGATATTCATCGGGCGTTCGATTACCAGATGAGCCAGATCCAGAAGATCCTGGAGCGTAGTTTCAGCCATGTTTTTTTTCAGCAGAGAATTTTCCCATGCAGAGTAAAATTCAAAAGCCCCCATTACCAGATCTACAGCCTGAGCCTTGGACTGACCGGGGAGAAGAATGCAGTCGCCGCCGTTTATCAGAGCCAGGCAGCTGCTGTCTGCGGGGCCGTCTGCCTCTCGTTCTGTCAGGTATACATAATTGGGGTTATGGCTTTCCTGGCAGAACCGGGCGCTGGAAAGGCAGGCCTGCCCCGCTGTGATGTGAGGTTCCGTGGTACAGCCATGATCCCGGAACCAGGCGTCCAGAATATACATGGATAATTTCATAACCAAACTCCTTTCTCCCGTCCGGCCAGCGGAAAAAGAAGGCGGCTGCTATTTGACGAACAGCAGCCGCCGGCTCCTTTCGGGTCAGTGGCGGAAAAGATTGACCACCAGCTTGATGCCGTATTTGGTATAGTTCAGGAATACTTTGGGCTGGCGGACGCATTCCTTCATTTTTTTCAGGATATAAGTAGGCCGCAGGTAAAATTCCAGCAGGATATTCCGGCGCAGTTTCGTCAGCTCCTCTACCGTCAGATATTTGGTGCCCTTCATGCTGGAGTGGAAGAAATCGCTTCCCAGCACTGACTGGGCCAGCAGGTTGTCTTCCTTGCACATTTCATACAGCCTTGTCCCGTAGAAGGGAAGGGCGATGGTAATTTCAATAAAGTCAGGAGACAGGTCGAAGATCAGCTTCTTCGTCTTCATAATATGCTTTTTCGTCTCCCAGGGGAAGCCGATGACGAAATAGCCCCATACAGGAAGCCCTGCCTCCCGGCACCATTTCATAGCCTGGTAGTTCTGGGCTACTGTAGCGCCCTTTCTGGCCAGCTTCAGCGTCTCGTCGCTGCCCGACTCAAAGCCGAATGCCACCAGGAAGCAGCCTGCCTTTTTCATCAGGAAGATAGTTTCCCGCTTCAGGGGATTCACCCTGGAGTTGGCGGTAAACGCAATCTTTCCGTAAAGAGGAGAAGCGATAATCAGGTTGCACAGCTCTTCCACCCAGTCTGCTTTAATGGTAAAGGTATCCGCCTTGAAAAAGAAGGTTTTGATCCCATGCTTCTCATAGCATTCTGTCATTTCATCCAGCACATTCTGAGGGCTGCGGAACCGAACCCGCTTTCCGGAGATCTCCGGGGAGAGACAGAAAATGCAGTTGGAGGGACATCCTCTGGATGTGGCGATGGTAGCCATAGGCTCATCCGTATCCGGACGGGTGTACAGCTTATTGTTCATCAGCTCTCTGGCCGGGAAAGGCTGGCTGTCCAGGTCTTCGTCCCAGATATGGAACTGGTTTTTCCGGATTTTGCCGTCGGCGTCCTTGTAAAGGATGCTGTGAACAGCCTGGATGTCTCCTTCATGGCGAAGGGCGTAATCTGCAATTTTATCAATGGCGAAGTCTACCTCCCCGCCGATCATATAGTCGATCTGAGACAGATCCAGCAGATCCAGCATGGCGTCTTCCGGGTCATAGAACAAAGCGCCCTTCAGCACTACAACAGGGCCGAAGGCTTCCTTCAGCCGGTTGGCAATGGCGATGTCATCAAAAATCGTAGTATTGGTAATACTGAGCATAATCATGTCCGGTTTAAATTCTTCCATATCCCGGAACAGATCTTCCTCAGTTGCTTTTTCAGTCTGATAATCCCGCAGCTTTACCACATAGTCCTTTTTCAGCAGGACAGCCGCCGCGTATCCCAGGTCATTGCAGGCACGCATCGCCTGGGCGGAGCCGTCGTCCACATTCTGCTGGCACCGGTCTTCTCCTCTCTGGAACAGAGGCCCCGGCGGGTAAAACAGTAAAATTCTTTCTTTCATATTTTAATTCCTTTCTGTGTTCTGTTATACGTTGAAACGGAACAGAACCACATCTCCGTCCTGGACTACATAATCCTTGCCTTCCAGCCGCACCAGTCC
>CALWQE010000131.1 GCA_944383605.1 uncultured Lachnospiraceae bacterium | reverse complement strand
CTCATCCTGGATTATTTTCAGGAGATCACCAGCGAGGATGTGCTTACCTTTCTCAGCGTTTTGGTGGAAAATACCGGGGATCATATTAAATTTATGATTGCCACCAAGGCGGCTTTTCCGGATTTTCTGCTGCGCTACTATTACAGCGGCAGCGTGGAGCTGATTTCTTCCAGAGAGCTGTCCTTTTCCAGAGAGGAGATCGGGCGGCTGCTGAGCCAGAGCCGGAATGTGGAGAACGTGGACAGCTGCGCCGGGATCCTGGAGGAATATTCTGAGGGCTGGCCGGTGGGCGTGATGTCGGTTTTGCTTCAGGTCAATCAGCGGCGAAATCCGGTCAGCCCGGAGGAACTGAGGCGGCTCTGTGATGAATGCCCGGCCAATGATTATCTGATTTATGAGGTATACCGGAAGCTGCCCTATGAGATGCAGAAGTTTTTGACGGAAACCTCCGCGCTGGAGGTGCTGAGCGCTGACCTGTGCGACGCCGCCCTGGATATCCGCAGCGGCAAATCGATGCTGGATTATCTGGTCAGGGAAAACCTTTTCGTCAATAAGCTGGGAGGCGAGGGGGAAATCTACCGGTACCATTCCCTGTTTAAAGCCTGCCTGGAGAGGCAGCTGTCCTTTGAACGGAAAAAGCAGATCTGCCGGAAGGCCTGTCTGTGGTCGCTGGCAAAGGGAATGAACGGGCAGGCGATGGAGTACGCGATGAAATGCGATGATTTCGAGCTGTTTCAGCTGGCCCTGGAGCGGTATGGCGTACAGAACGCCCTTCGCTATGAAAAGACGGAGCTGTCTCAGTGGCGCGCCTGCCTGGAGCAGCACCGGGACGAATGGAATCCTTCCGCCGCCCTGCTGGCAGAGGAGATCAGCCGGCTGGAAAAGGAGTCTGCACAGGACATTTTTGCCCTGCCGGCGGAAAAAAACGGGGAGGACGGAGAAGAAAAGAAGGAGCAGGACAGGCTGGAGGTGGACTGCTTCGGCGGGTTTGCCGTCCGGGTAAAAGGAAAGGAACAGGAGATCCGGTGGCGGACCAAAAAGGCCGGGGAGCTGTTTGCCTTTCTGTTTCACCGGCGGGGCAAAGAGGTCAGCAAGGATGTGCTGACAGAGGCTCTGTGGCCGGATATGCCGGCGGACAGCGTTTCCGCCCTGTTTTATACCACCGCCTCCTATGTCCGCAAGGCGCTGGCCAATGAGGGGTTTCACGATATTATCCGCCAGAAGCAGCGGATGTACTCGCTGGATATGTCCCGTCTGGATTCCCCCAGAGAGAAGCTGGAGGAGCTGGATCAGGAGACGGAAGGGCTGGAGAACCGGACATTGGTCACGGCTCTGTATCGGGGCCCTTATCTGGAAGGGGTGCAGGGAGACTGGTATATGCTGGAGCGGGAATATTATGAGCGGATATTTCTCCATATCTGCCGGGTTCAGGCCGCTGCCCTGACCGGGGCGAAGCGGTATCAGGAAGCCGCCGGGCTTTTGTCTGCCGCCGTCGCATCGGATGAATATGATGAACAGCTGTCCGCCATGCTGATCAGATGCTATGGGCAGCTGGGAGATATGAAAAATGTCAGAAGACAATATGAGAGGACGGTAAAGCTGCTGGAGGAGGAAATGGGCATGGAGCCGGGAGAAGAGCTGAAGGCGGCCTACCGGGAGGCGGCAGGAAGGGAGAAAAACAAAACATAACATAACAGCCGGGCTGTTAAGATTTGGTTAAGCATGCCGGGTTAAAATAAATCGAAAAATAGCAAAACATATGGAAAAGCATCATTAGAAAAGGAAAGGAGGCAACCGGTTTCCCGGGGAATGGCAGATCGTTCCGGCGAGGCGACCGGGCTAAGAACATGGCCGAATATTTATCACCAGGTGTTTATGTGGAAGAGTTTGAATCAGGCGGAAAGCCGATGGAAGGCGTCGGCACCAGCACAGCGGGCTTTATCGGCCTGGCAGAGAGGGGCCCTGTAGAGGGACTGCCCCAGCTTGTGACCAATTTTGCGGATTTTAAGAGGAAATACGGCGGTTATCTGTCAGAAAATGAATTTGGCGAATATCGTTTTCTGGCTTATGCGGTAGAGCATTTCTTCGTAAACGGAGGCTCCCGCTGCTTCGTGATGCGTGTGGCGCCGGGCAATGCAAAGCCCTCCGTGGGCTGGGCTCCCTCCAGCGAAGAGGCGGTTCTGAAGCTGACGGCGAAAAATCCGGGCGCATGGGGCGACAACATCCGGGTGGTGATCACCCCTTCCAGCAAAGCGAAAACCCAGGTACTGGAAAATGTGGAGACCTCCACAGGCGTTAAGTACAGAGTAAAAAGCTCCGTAGGCTTTAACCCCGGGGACGTAGTAGCCTTCTCCGACAGAGGAACGGTAATCTATAACCGTGTCGTGAAGAGCCAGGACAATATTCTGGAGCTGGAAAAAGAAGCAGAAGTGGATATGGTTGACAAGAACCTGCTGCCCAACAAGGTTCTGACAACCTGTGAGTTCAGCCTGGAAGTAAAATATGACGACCAGGTAGAGATGTATGAGAATCTTTCCTTCAATATCGAAGCGCCCAACTATATTACCAAGAAGATGGCAAAATCTGACCTGGTGATCCCGGAATATGTGGGAAAAGGCGGGGAAGAGATTGTGCCTCCCTTTACGGAAATCGCGGGAGAGGATATGGCTTATCTGACCGTATCCCTGACAGGGGGCTCCAATGGCTCGATCTCCAATATTTCCGCCGCTGATTTTGTAGGGACAGACAACGGCGCCGGAAAACGTACCGGCATCCAGGCCTTTGTGGACAATGATTCCGTATCCATCATGGCTGTTCCGGGCGTAACAGACCCCAATGTACAGCTGATGCTGGTGGCTCACTGTGAGAACCTGGCCAGCCGTTTCGCCGTTCTGGATGTTCCCAGAGACGCCAGAAAGGTAGACGATGTGATTGCCCACAGGGATATTTTTGATTCCAACTATGCGGCGCTGTATCATCCCTGGCTGGAAATCTTTGACCCGCTGGACAAGAAAAATATCATGATCCCTCCTTCAGGGTCTGTAATGGGCATTTACGCCAGAAGCGACAATACCAGAGGCGTACATAAGGCGCCTGCCAACGAGGTGGTCAGAGGCTGCGTAGGACTGGACTGCCAGTTTAACAAGGGCGAGCAGGATATCCTGAATCCCAAGGGCGTCAACCTGATCCGTTCCTTCCCGGGACAGGGCATCCGGGTATGGGGCGCAAGAACCGCTTCCAGCGATCCCAGCTGGAAATATGTCAATGTCCGCCGGCTCTTTATCTTTATTGAGGAGTCTATTAAGGCAAACACCAACTGGGCGGTATTTGAGCCCAATGACGAGGTTCTGTGGACCAGAGTCAGAAGAACCATCGAGGTATTCCTGACAGGGCTGTGGAGAGGCGGCTCACTGGCCGGCAATTCTACCGCTGAGGCTTTCTTTGTGAACATTGGCAGAAATACCATGAGCCAGGATGATATCGACAATGGCCGTCTGGTCTGCGTGATCGGCGTTGCTCCCGTGAAGCCTGCAGAATTTGTAATCTTCCGTATTTCTCAGAAGACCAGCGACTCTGCAGAATAAACCTGTATGCGCCCGGCAGCTGACGCACCACCAGAGACGAAAATCTGGCGGGCGCATTTGGCATCCCTGAATGAATGCCGCTTATCCGGCGGCGGACATCCAGAGTAAACCTCCATGCGCCCGGCAGCTGATGCACCACCAAAGATGAAAATCTGGCGGGCGCATTTGGCATCCCTGAATGAATGCCGCCTATCCGGCGGCGGATGTTCAGAGTAAAGATAATCAGTGCGCCCCTACGGAACAAAAAGAAACC
>CALWQE010000130.1 GCA_944383605.1 uncultured Lachnospiraceae bacterium | reverse complement strand
GAGATCTGATTCAGCCCTGCCGCGAAATCATAAGCCAAAGATACCGCTCCCTGCCTCCCTTCCCCCGGCTGTCCATCTGTCTCCGCCTGAAACTCAGGGACGGCCCGCTGAATCGAACAGGCCAGATAATCGGCAAAGGACTCCAGATTGTTGTCCATCGCGTCCAAACTATACCAGGCGCAGCGGTTTTTTTCTGTTTCCACGGCAAAATAGCTCAGCAGCATGGTTTTGCCAAAGCCGGCCCCTCCGTTCAGCACCGCCACCTTTTCCGGCTTTTGGCCAAAAGCCTCCAGCCGCCGGCACAGCGTCTCTCTTTTAATATGCAGGCATAAAATCCTGGGAATCGAAATTTTTGATTCCAGCAGACGGTTATTTCTTACATTCTGCTCCATTTGTGTCCCACTCATCCCTTTTGCTCATCCGGTTTTCCCAGTACCCTTCCGCCGGAGACGCCGGCGCCGTCTTCCTTACAGCACTGTTACCTCTGACAGCTGGTTTTCCTCCCCGGGCTCCACCGGAATCCAGTAAACGCCTCTTTCGTCTGTGACAGAACGGTATGCCCGCTCCACCGGCGTCCGATCCGGATAATTGCCCGTCAGCTTCCCCTGGATCAGATATTCATTCATCCCGGTTCTCTGGAGAATGACAAATACCTCTGTTCCCTTCCGGCTGCTGACAGAAAAGGTCTTTCCGGCTATCTGCTCCCTGGTAAATCCATGGACAGTCAAATACTGCCGGTTCTTCTCCACGCGGAAGTCTTTCACCGTCAGGCCGGTCTTTTTCCCCCTTTTGGCGCACACCTCTGCCGGAAAAGGCCCCTGGCTTTCCTCCAGCCTGCCCTCCGCCAGCGCCCTCCGGTAAGGAAAACTGCCCTCCGGCCTGCCGTACAGGCGAACATCCTGTATCAGGCCGTCTGCGGCCAGGGCCGCCTTTTCTACCCGCACAGTCCGGGGAAAATAGTTGGGGCCGCCGATCCATATATCCTCTGTCTCATCCATCGGCTCCAGAAAGACCCAGAGCCCTTCCGGCTTCCGAACCGGCTTCAGCAGCCGCCCTTCCTTCCGGAACGAAAACTGATTGCCGGAAACAGCCTTTCCGGAAAAATCATCTACCATCCGCAGCACAAAGGCCGCCTTGATCCCTGTCATTCCCGGCCTCCTTTTTTCTTCTGCTGGCTGATCTGATAGTCTGTCTGGGTTACTCTGGTAAAGGTGTATACCCGCTCAGAGGACAGCACCACAGGCGCCACAGAAAAGTAAACAGCCAGCTGATAGGGGACGGAAAGCACTGACCAGAGCTTGGTTTTATCCTCAAAGCTCAGATTCAGCATCGTCACGCTGGCGTCTCTTTCCTCCTCTTCCTCGCTGCCGGTGCCTTCCAGTACGCTGTGATCCGTCAGCACCTGAATCGCCCGTCCCAGAATCCGCAGCTCGTTTTCCACATCTGACATCATCTGGGATTTGCTGTTGAGATAAAGGGCAAAATACAGCGTCAGCGGCTTCGATGGATACCTGGCCTGATCCGCGCTGATCCGCACCTTCTCTGTCCGGCGAAATTCCCTCAGCTCCTGGATATCGTACAGATACAGCCCCAGCTGGAAATCCGCGTTTTTCTCCGAGGGAGAGACCAGCTTGATCGCCTCCGGCGACTGGATCAGATCCGGACAGATATGGTCTCTTAATAATTTCAAAACAGCATTGCCTGTCTGGGCAATCACCGAAAAATCTGACATCGTTACCTCCTTCCGGCCTGCCGCCGCTTACATCCATCCCTCAATCAGCTGCCTCTGCTCCTCGGTAAAGGCCTTTCCCGCCTTCCCGTATTCATTCCGGATCCCGTCCAGCAGATGAGCCATCTGTATGGGAGATCCCTCCGCCCAGGCACAGCAGGCAGCATGAAAGGAAGCGTTTTTAATCGCCGCGCCGGACAGTTCAAAGCTGCGGGCCAGCGCTTCATAATCCACCTCCGTCGAAACTTCCGCTTCCTGTGGAATCACCGACCGCCACAGCTGTTCCCGCAGCCCTTCATCCGGCATGGGGAAATGGAGCATATAAGTAATCCGCCTGCGGAAGGCTTCGTCAAAATTTTGAAACAGATTTGTGGCCAGCACCGATACGCCGCCATACTGCTCCATCCGCTGAAGGAGATAGGCGGTCTCGCCGTTGGAATATCTGTCCTGGGCGTCTGTGCCCTCGCTGCGCCGGGCGAAAATGGCGTCTGCCTCATCAAAGAGAAGGATACAGCCATAATGCTCTGCCTCATCGAAAATACGTCCTATATTTTTCTGGGTTTCCCCGATATATTTGCTGGTCAGCTGGGACAGATCCACCCGCAGCAAAGGCAGCCCCAGCGTATGAGCCATCACCTGCGCCGCCATGGTCTTCCCGGTACCCGGCGCTCCGTAAAACAGTACGGAAATCCCGTTTCCATAGCTGTATTTCCGTCCGTACCCCCACTGCTCCCTGACCTGGCCGGACGCGCCGATAATCCGGCATATCCGCTCCAGCTGCTCCTTTTGTGTCTGAGGCAGCTTCAGCTCCTCCATCCTCCGGTTGGCCTGCATCTGCTTCAGATAGGGGGAATCCGGGGCATACCCTCCGCTCTCCGGAGGGGAAATCCCCAGCCGCAGGCCCTGGCAAAGATTCCTGACATAGCGGATATAGCTGCCTGTGGGCAGCCGCCGGACAGCCAGCGCTTCCAATGATATCCCAGGCGGAAGGGAGCTCTTTGTCTCTGCCAGAATATCCTCCAGAATCCTTTCTTTCAGCCTCCGATCCGGCTCTCCCAGCTGCCAGGAGCAGATATCATAGCCGTCTCCGTCCAGCAGCTCCTCTTTCCCCTGAATCAGGATAAGAAACGGAAAATAAGCCGACAGAGTTTCCAGCAGCTCTCCCAGCCCCGGACGGCCGGTATCCACGCACAGCATCCCCTGATACAGCCGGCAGCACAGCAGCAGCTCCTGGAGCTGTCCTCCTGTCTCCAGTACAGCCTGTCCGGTTACGGTAATCAGGGCCGCCTCCCGGCTGGCGGCCAGCTGCCGGGCGGCAAAATGTCTGCCGCTGCCTCTGTCGCCTTTTAACGCCAGCGCTGCCGGGCGGCTGCCGGGACGGGACTGGGCCTGAATCAGCTGCCGCCCGGCCAGAAGCAGCCTGTCCAGCCCATAGCTTTTTTCCCGGCGGGGCAGCTGGAACAGGATCCCCGGCGCCAGCTGCGGCCTTTCCATTTCCAGAAAAGATCCGGCCACAGGGGAAAGAGAAACCCTTCCCTGGCTTTGCCAAAAGCAGGGGGCCGGTTTCCGTCCCCTCCTCAGCCCTTCATAGGGCAGCAGGAGACGGCGGGCCCGCCGCCAGGATGTGCCGCCGCCTCTCTCCCGCTTCCAGTGCCACAACAGGCACAGCAGCAGCTGTTCATAACGGTCCAGCTCCAGTATGCCGCTCAGCTCCAGGAAGGGAAGATAGATCTGCTCTTCTTCTGCGCTCTGAAGCAGCTGCTCCAGCCGGCCGGGAAGCAAAATGCCCTCCTTCCCTCCCTGACCCAAGGCATCTCCCAGCCGGATCAGCTGTTCATTCAGTTTTTCTGTCTGTTCTTCGCCGCTCACCTGATACCTCACCGCCTCCCATAGCTTTGCGCCTGCAGCCTTTTCTCAGACGCCGGAAGCCTTCGGCGAAACCAGAGCCGACAGCTGTTCCTTCAGACGGTCATAAAGATCTCCCAGCTCATAGATAGTCTCGCATACTACGCCTTCATCCAGATCATCGTCCACCCGTCCTCCGATCAGGCATTTTACCTGCAGGAGCGTTCTCCCGGATGCTTCCTCCCTGCCGTAAAAGCAGCTTCCTACCCGCATCGTCCGGTTCCATTCATTTACCAGCCGCAGCACAGCCAGCTCGTCCGCATCCTGTAAATCCACCTGGACGGCCATATAAAACATCAGATATTTCGTCAGCTGGTCTTTATCATCGCTAAGCTGGATCATCGTTCCGACAGCCAGATGAATATCCGTCTGATACTCTTCTTTCCAGTCCTCCACTCCGGTGGGCAGGGCCACCATCAGGCAGCAGTCCTGGTCTCCGTTTTCGTCCTCTGCTTCTATGATGTTTGACGCGATCTGCAGATCATTCAGAAATTCCATGATATGCTCAAATTCCCTCTTTTTGTCCGCGCCGGTTAAAATCGCCATTCTCCTGTTCTTCCTTTCCTGCCCGCTTTATCATTCTCAGGCTTATTGCATCAGCCCTGGCCGAAAGCAGACGCCAGAGCCTCCTTCATAATCGAGCTGTTCTTTGTCGCCATGATGTCGCTGATCCTCGCGTCCAGCCCCTTGCGCAGAATATTGTTCAGCTCTTCTACGCTCCGGCCCATTTCCCGCACCTTATAGTCAGGAACCGTAGCGTCCAGCTTGAAGAAATCTTCCCCTGCCCACTCCGCATGGGGCGGCGCCAGAGAAAGCATCTTATCATAAAGATATGCCGCCATCTCGCCTCGGGTGTTCTCTTTATTCTGCTCTGCGCCAAAGGTCTTGCGGATTCCGGTCCGCGTCATGCCGTACACGCCCCGGAGCATTTCATAAATATCCTCTGCCGTCACCACAGCTTTTCCTGCGCCCATGACAACCAGTCCCGCTCCGCTGGCCGCTGTAATCTCTCCGGCCAGAACCATCGCGTTTCCCACCACCTTTGTACTGCTGGTCAGCAGGTTTTCCACATCGTGGCCAATGGACTTGTTCATTTTCTTCTGGGCCTTTTCCACATTCCGGTACTGGGCCATCAGCTCCAGGGCCTCCATGGCGTGCATTTTTTTCTTATACTCTTCCGCGCTCTCTGTCAGCTCCCCTTTATGCCATCTATCCCGGTACGCTGAAATCCTGGTAGAGATTCTGGCCTCTGCATCGGCGTAATAAGTCTGATTGGTTTTGGTCTGCCACCATTTACGGCTCTCCACAGTTCCTCTGTCCGCCCCCATGCTGACTCCCACAATCTGCCGGAGCATCTTTCGTTTCTGGTCGATTTTACTCCAGCTTCTTTTCCGCTTCGTCTCACCGGGCGCGATATCAAAATATCCTGCCTCCACCCCGGTATACTTCTTCCGCTTCCGTTCGATCTGCGCCCACAGCTCTTCCTTCTGCACCTCGGTCTGATGCTTATGGTAAATATTGGAGCCCAGGTTCATGCTGCTTACCACGATCTGCATACCGCTGACGGCGATGTTCAGCGACGGCCCAAGGAAAGGAACCAGATCAATAAACGGGGCCGCCGCGCCTACCAGGTTTCCGAAAAGGTCAGTGATATTCTGAAGGATCGTCCGGCAGTCCAGCCACCGTTCCTGGCCGTCTCTGGCGAAATTATCCACATTTTTGGCCGCCTTCGCGATGCTTCTGCCCAGGCCGATGGCAGAAAGAATGGCGTTAAACAAAGACATAATCGCCGCCATATTATTCAGGCCGCCCTCTGCCCCTCCGGCATTTTTCTTCAGCTGCTCCACAGCCGTCCCTGTTACCTCATCTTCCGCAACGCCCGCGATCCCTTTTACCGCGCTCTTTCCATCGGATATGGAGCTCCATATGGCAGATAAAATAGACATAATCGCGCCGGCAAATCCGGCCCGCCCCTCGTGTCCTTCTCTCTTATCCTTTTTTTCCTTTTCGGCGTTTGCCGCATTCCGGGCATTGGCCGCTCTGGTTTTTTCCGTGCTGGGCTGCGGGGCGTCAGCCTGCTGATCCTGTTCGCTCATCTTTTTGGCATGTTTGATTACCGCCATTGTAGAGCTGCCTCTGTACTTTTCCAGCTGTTCTCTGGCCGCGATCTGCTTCTGGGCCTTTTCTTCTGTGCTGCTCCATACCTCGTCGGCGTTGCTCTTTCGCTGCTCCATGGTTTCCTTTTCATCCGCCAGGTCGAAATCCATGCCTTTCATCTCTACCGGCGTGTTGACGGCCTCTGTATACCGGTCGTCCAGCGCTTTCTTTTCTCTGGCCATGGCGTCCAGCTCGGTTTTCTTCGCATGCTTTGCTTTTTCATTGCTGGCAAAATTCGCCGCCTTTTCCGCAAAAGCATTGTAGTCGCTCCCAATCTGCCAGAAAGCGGGAGTCTGCTGCATCTGCATCGGCTGGGCGCTGATTAATCTGTTTTCATTTGCCGGGCTCTGCGCCTGTCCGGCATTTCCCCCTGTGTCTTTTCCCTTTTTCCCAAACAGCCTGCCAAAAAATCCTTTTTTCCCACCTGCCATATCAGTGTTCTCCCTCCTCTGCTTCCATCAGGCTGTAATAAGCGCCAAAATCACTGGCAATCATATTTCTGCCTGTTTTTTTCATTTCCCGTTTGATCGTCCGCAAAATATGTATCATCCCCAGCCGTCTGTCCTCTCCTGCCGCCAGGAAAGCGGCGCCGACGGCTATATTTTTAATCTGGCTTCCTGACAGGACAAACTCCTCCGCCAGATAGTCCAGATCCAGTTCTTCCGCCGGCAGCTTCGCCGGGAAGACCCTGCGCCAGATTTCCAGCCGCCGCCGTTCGTCCGGAAAGGGAAATTCCACGATAAACTGAAACCGCCTGCAAAACGCCTGGTCAAAATTCTGCAGCAGATTTGTGGCTAATATAATAATCCCCTGATAATCCTCCAGCTTCTGCAGCAGAAAGGCCGTACTGGCATTGGCGTATTTATCCTGGGCGTCCTGAGCCTCGGAACGTTTGCCGAATAAAGCGTCCGCCTCGTCAAAAAACAAAATACTCTGGCTTTTCTGGCCCTGGTCAAAAATATTGCCCAGCTTTTTTTCCGATTCTCCCACATATTTGGACAGCACCGAAGCCATATCCACCCGGTACAGCTCCAGGTTCAGCTCATTTGCCATAGCCTGGGCGCCCATGGTTTTTCCCGTTCCGGGAGGCCCGTAAAAAATCATGGCCACGCCTTTTCCGTAAGCCATCTTCTGGCTGAACCCCCATGTGTCAAACACCAGATGCTTATGCTTTACCATGTCGCAGGCGTCCAGCAGCAGCTTTTTCTGAGACTGGGGCAAAACCAGATCCTCCATGGTATATTGGGCGGGAACCTTTGCGGCGTCCTGCCCCAGGCGGTGAACCAGCTGACGCTGGCAGCCTCTGTATAAAAGCTTCTCCGGCTCTTCAATGGTCTCTCCCGTCTGTATTTTCACCTCTGCTTCCCGGATCACCCGCCGGATGGCGCCGGGAGGCAGCTGATAGGTAGCGGCCAGCCGCCTGCAGTCTGCCATTTCTCCCAGTCCGGTTTCCGACAGCCCGTATTCCCAGACCGCCTCTCTTTCCTCCAGCGTAAGAGGCGCCACTTCCAGCTGAATACACCGCCTGCGCGTCCTGACCGATTCCCTCCACTTTTCTGCGGAGGTAATGACAGGTACCAGATCGGTTTCCTCCAGGCAGGCGAGGAGCTGTTCCACCTCTGCGGAGCTTTCCTCCTCCCACTCCAGATCAGCCAGACAGACGATGGCGTTTCCCTTCAGAACCGCCTCCCTGGCCAGCCTGCGCACCAGCTCCCTGACAGAGCGGCCTGTCTCCGGGATCCGTCTCATATCCACCAGCAGCAGCGGCCTGTTTAATGCCTTCGCCAGATGGCGGATCAGATATTTTTTCCCGATATCCTGTTCCCCGGACAAATACAGGAAGCCATCCTCCTGCGCTGCCTGAAACATTTTCACCGCTGTCTCCAGCAGCTTTTGGCGGATCACCATCGGTTCCCGGAGGGCGGACGGCAGACAGCAGGCCGCGGCGTCCTTCAAAACCGGATCTTCGCTGTCCATGTCATAAAGAAACTGAACGATCCTCCTGTCCAGATAGAGGGGCGTTTTCAGAACGCTTTCCAGCCTTCCCTGATTCCAGCTTTTTGTCTGCCCTTCCTCTAAAAAGCGGCTGATAAAGGGCCACCGTCTGACCGCCTTCTGCCTTAAACTGTGCCGCTCCTCATCATCCAGCGTGTACATCGCGATACACAGCTCAGCCGTAGGCGTCTTTCTTCCGAAATCATCCTGAAGCAGCACATAAATCCGCTCAAACTGAGGGTCCGCTTCCGCCATGAAGGCCATAAAAAACAAATACCGCTCAAATGCGTCAAAGCCAAACATGCGGAAAAGATATTCCAGCGTCAGCATGCCTCCGCCGGCGATATAACGCTGTCCTTTTTCCCGGATCCGGGCCAGCCATCCCATCAGCTCTTTTGTCTCTTTCTGATATTTCTTTTTTTCCTGAAGGGAAAACACGGTCTGATTCAGCCTGGCCAGCTCTTTTTTATATAAGATTTTCCCCTTTATCATCGCGATGTCGCCTTCCAAAGAAGTGTCGACTGCCGCTTTGCAGTAATGAAAAACCCACGCCTTGCCCCAGTCTGTCAGCTCTTTCTGATATTGCTCTTCCCCGGTATAATCCTGTTCCCTTCCATCTTCCGCCATCTGCTTTTCCTGTTCTTCCTCATTCCGTCTCATCTGTTACCATCCCAATGCTATTTGTTCTCATCCGCTCCATCTTCACCAGAATCGGCGGCAATTTCCTGTTCGGAATATTCTTCCTTGTCCATACGGTTTTTATAATATTCAAACATTTCATGCTTCTGTCCCTCATAGCTGCGGCTCACCTGGCCCAGCAGATTTCTGGACGCAGATTCCTTGCATAAAATCAGATGGTTCAGCAGGTTTTCTTCCATCTGCAGCTGGATCTGCTGCTGTCTGAGAGAGATATTTTCCTGAAAGTCCCCTTCCAGAAGATTCATCCGCATCTGTTCCTGCAGCTGGCGGCCTTCCGCTCTCAGCTCCCTCTGCCGCTCCCTGTCTTTTTCCCGAAAGAGAAAGGGCATCACATCCTCCAGGGCATTTTCATCCAGTTCCCGCCGCCGGGAAAGGATCGCCTGCTCGCTCCAGGGCCTTCCTCCTCTTTTTTCTATCAAAACGGCGGATTCCCCTCTCCGTTTGGCTGTAAAGGCCCGCCCCCGTCCGCCCTTGCGGGCGGTATTCCTCTGATATTCCAGCAGCTCTTTCCGGGACTGGCTGTTTACCGTATCATAACGGGAGGACTTCAGATGTACGAAAAGAAAGCTTCCCCGCCGGTTCGGATTGTAGCCCAGCTGCAGCCTGACGTACATGCTCTCCGATTTCAGCAGCCGGTCACAGTGAAACAGATATGAGGGGGAATCGGTGATCTCTTCATAACCCTCCAGCTTTGTATGGCTGCGGAAATAGTCCGTCCGGACATGCGCCACTGCCGTTACCTTATCCAACTCCTTCTGATACCGTTTTCGGAACCCGGCCTCCGGCCCGCCGGTCTGCCTGTCTGCCATCGAATCATTCTCCTCTTCCTGTTTGTATGTTCTTCCTGCATTTTCTTTCTTCATCATAACAAAATATTTGCCCGATTTCAGTCTTTCTGCAAAACTGGGCAAAAAATCCGCAAAACTGGACGATACCCCTCCGGGATATCCATTGACAGCCCGGAAGCAAAATTGCTACACTTAATTTAAGCGAATCGGGAGGTATGGCATGAGAATTGAACAGAGAAAACGGATAGTAAAAAAGCTGGCCGCCCTGGCCATCGCAGCCGGCATCGCTCTTCCTACGGCTTTTTTTGTATTCCTGTACGGACGGGCAGTAAATGATCCTGTTTACAATCTTTCCATTCTGGCCGGGGACGGACAGGAATGGGAAGGATCCAGGGGATGGCTGGTGTATGTCTGCGAGCAGGGGGAAGTGACAGAGCTGACGCCGGACGGGAACGGCGGCTATACCGGCCTGGAGCCGGGGCAGACCTATTACTGCTCCAGAGAGCTGAGCCAGGAACTGGACAGCCCGGTGCTGCGCATCGCCGCGGCCAACCGGACGGTCAGCGTTTTCCTGGACGGCAGCCTGGTTTACACAGACTGTCCCGGCCTGGATAACCGGATCGGTTTTCTCCATCTCCCCATGCTGGATACTGACAGAAGCGAACCGGTCACGATTTCCCTTCCGCCGGATTACCAGGGAAAAATCCTGACCATCGCTCAGTCCAGCCCAGTATATTCCGAGCTTCAGACGGAAGCGGACAGCCCGGCAGCAGTCTGGCCCTGCGAGGTTACGCTGTATTCCGGCTATGCCTATGAAAGCGGCCTGATTTCTTCCGCTGTCTGGGCAGCCGCGCCCTCCGCCCTGCTGTTCGCCATTCAGCTGATCATTCTGGCCGCTTTTATCTGGAATGCCAGGAAAGGAAATTTTTACCCTCAGCTTCCTCTTTTTTCCATCGCCCTGTTTTTCCAGGTTGTAAATCTGATGGCCCAGACAGACTTTTTCTTTTTTTATTTTGGGGTTCCAAAGGTAGACCTGGTGCCGGCCTCTCTCTTTTTGTCCATCGAGGTCTTTCTGCTGTTTGTATCTGTATACGCCGGACGGCTCCGTCCCTTTTTGCTGGCTGCAGCCGCCGTACACGGCCTCAGCTGCGCCCTGTTTATCGCGGTTCAGACAGAACGGCTGATCCCTTACGGAGACCTTTTTGTGTTTTTCACCACGCTGCCCCGGCGGACAGGGTTTCTGGCCATGGCCGGCGCTTTTGCCGCCGCCTTTTATCTTGCCAGGAAGGAAAAAAAGCCCTTTCTGCGCCACCTGACCCGGCTTTTTTCCGCTGTCCTGGCAGCTTTTCTGCTGTTTTTCACCGTCAGGGCGCCTTTTATGCCGGAGCTGACGGTCAGGGTACTGACCACCTTCCGCAGGGAGATCGCCGCAGGCCTTCCCGTCATAACGCTGGTGCTGTTCTGGCGCTTTACGCTGCTGGCCTCCGCAGTGGCGGTATTGATCGAGCTGGCGGGAAAAATCACCCACTATTTTACAGAAAATGCCCTGCTGGCTTCCAAAAACGAGCTGGCTATGGAAAGCTATGCCAATCTGCGCCGCCAGTCGGATGAAATTATGATGCTGCGCCATGATACCATGAAGCACTATTATCTGCTCCGCTCCATGGCGGAGGAGTCGCCGGAACGGCTGACCGAATATCTGGACGGGCTGATCGGACAGGGAGAACAGATCCGCTCTGTCATCTCCAGCCGGAACCAGACTCTGGATATTATCCTGAACGGAAAAATCCACGAGGCAGCTGAGAAAGGCGTCGCCGTGGAAATCGTCCGGACAGACGCGCCGGCCCGGCTGCCTCTTACAGACGCCGAGCTGTGCTGCCTGTTTATGAATATCATGGACAACGCCGTCCGGGCCGCCGCGGAATCAGGCGCGGAAAATCCCCTGATCCGGCTGGATTTTCACTGTAAAAATCATCATTTTGTTTTCACCTGTGAAAATACAAAACGGGATATGCAGGATAAGAAAAAAGTGAAAAAAGAAACGTCTCTTCTGAAGGGACACGGATACGGAATGAAGATTATACGGCAGATTATGAGCCGGTGGGGAGAGGAAATGATCTCTGTAGAGGAATCCGGTTCCCGGTATGCGATTACCATTGTCCTTCCCCTTGTCTCCTAGCGCCGTCTGTTTTCTAATGTTTCATATAGTCGAAAAACGCCGCCCGGGCTTCCCTGACCCGATGCTTGCTCACCGGAATCCGCTTTCCATCGATCAGTTCGATCTCAGAAGCGCTGAAGCTGCGGATATACCGGCAGTTTACCAGGAAGCTCTGATGGCAGCGGATAAAGCCCTGCCCGGACAGCATTTCCTCCAGCCTGCTGATGGATAAAGAGGTATCCCATTCCTCCCGCTCCAGCCTGACCCGGCTTTTTCTTCCCACAATTTCAATATCATAAATATCCTTTGGGAATACGCTTCGGATTCCTCCCCCTGAAGGAAGCAAGACCGCCTTGCTGCTCTGTTTTTTCTGATAGCAGAACAGGACAGCCTCCCGCAGCTTCGCCTCATCCAGCGGCTTCGCCAGATAACGGGCGGCGGCAACCTCATAACCTCTTAACGCCATCTCTCTGTTTCGGGAAATCAGCACGATCTCCGTCTCCATCCAGCTCTCCCGTATCTTCTCAGACAGCCGGATACCGTCTGTTTCCGGCAGCATCACATCCAACAGCAGCAGATCGTATTTTCCGCCCTTTTCAATCTCTTCCAGAAGGGCGCCGGCGCTGGAAAAGGAGGAAAAATCGGCCTCAATCCTTTCCTGCCCGCATATTTCCTCCGCCATCTCCCGGATCTGTTTTCTGTCATTTTCTTCATCATCACACACTGCGATATAATATGGCTGATTCATTCTGTCTCCTACCTATGTCAAAACCTTTCTGTCTGCCATGTCGCTGTTTCACACGCTCTATAGCTAAAGCAAGGAGATCCCTGCCGCAGGCTTTTATAAAATATTTCTCTCTGATTCCTTTCATTATATTACGATTTGCAGCCTGATACAAGCGATTGGAAAAGATTTTACCGGTTCACGCCCTGGATCAGTCAGGACAGCTTACAAGCCCTGCGGTTGCGGATGCCGCAAACGGAACGGCGCAAGCTATATCCTTACCAGGAATATCAAATGATTTTTCTGGTTTCAGACACAGCCCATACGAAGCATATCATAGTACATACCATACATAAGGCAAAGTCCCTCATCTTTTTTCCTTCCAGATCCACATGAAGATAGAGGTCAATTCCCCGGATTAAAAATCCGATTCCCATCAGCGAACGCATCATAAAGCTGGCGATCCAATGTGGGAGTACCTGAAAACGGCTCAGGAAAAAAACGGCAAGAAACATGATAGTCACAATTAGAATTGATTTTTTCAACATTTCCCCATCCCCCCTCTTTATTTTCTTTTATCTTTCTTTTCTTTATTATTTTGTATAATTTTACCAAATATTTGATTATTTTGTCAATTAATTTATGAGTATTACATTTAGATTTTATACAGTTACGGCATTCCCATATATGGAAGCCCCGCAAGGTAAATGATTTTTACAGCCAAATCTGCCAGACCAGCTTTAAAATTTAACAGATGACAGAAACCGGAAAATATGATATTATCACGGAAGAAAAGAGAGATAAGGGAGGGAATCAGAGGAAAACCCGCTGATATCAGACTATGGAAAGGAACAACCAGAAGAAAAGCAAAATGGAATATGCAGCGGCAGCGGCCATAATCCTGCTGTATGCCCTGCTGTGCGCCAACCGGTCGGTATGGGCCGACGAAGCCTATACCATGCTGGTGGTGGAGAAGCCCTGGCCCCAGGCCTGGGATATCATTATCCATGATGTGCATCCGCCTTTGTATTACATCATTGTAAAACTGGCCTGCACCCTGACCGGTTATACCGTTCCCGCAGTCAAGGCTGTATCCGTATTTTTCCAGTCAGCCGCCCTGCTGCTGGGAATCTGGCTGGTAAAACCTCTGTTTGGCAGGAAAACGGCCTACTGCTATATGGTTATCCTGGGGCTGATGCCTCAGCTGATCCGTTATGGCGTAGAGCTGCGGATGTATCCGGCGGCCATGTTTTTTGTGACTGCCTGCGGCCTGGCTGCTGTCTGGCTGTGGAAGAATCAGGAGAAGGAACCGTCCCGGCGCATGTGGCTTCTGTTCTGGGGAGCAGGAATTGCCGCCGCTTACACCCATTACTTCGCCCTGATCGCAGTGGCATGGATCTATCTTCTGCTGCTGGCCGGCTTTTATTTTCATGCAGGACAAATTTATTATGTAAAAAAGACATGCCGCCAGGATTCTCCTTCGGCGGCAGAGCCATCCTTGCGGAGGGTTCCTTTTAGGAAGGGCGGCCCTTCCCGCGGGATCAAAAAATGGCTGCTCTGCCTGGCCGCCAGCGCCGCCGCTTATCTGCCATGGCTGGCTGTGTTCGCCGGACAGGCTGCGGGACTGGGAGAATCCTACTGGATCGCCGCCCCGTCCCTGACGGAAATGATCCGGTGGGCCGGATGGCTGTTTAAAACAAGCTGTATGCCGCTGTCCATGGCCTTCACCGCCCTCTTTGCCGCAGGCTTCCCGGCGGCGGTATGGCTGGCAGTCCGGAAAAAGGATCTGGATATGGCGGCTGCCGCCGCCGGCTGGGGCGTCCGGCTCCTGACTGTGGGAACCGGCGCCGCCGTTACTTTCCTGATAAATCCGGTTTTTATTCCCCGATTCATGCTGCCTGCCGCAGGACTGGCTGCATTGGGGATGGCTCTTTTCCTCAGCCGCCTGCCCCGCCGGCTGCCGGCGGTCTGCCTGGCAGCCGCCCTTGTCCTGGGCGCGCAGGGCTACCGGGACGTATGGGCGGAGGAATATGGCAATCAGACCGAAGAAACCCTGGGCTATCTGGACAGGGAACTGGAACCGGGAGACCTGCTGGTATATGACTACCAGCATCTGGAATTTGTCCTTGCCTGGTATTACCCGGAATATGAGGCTGTATCCAGCGAGGATTTCGACTGGGATACGCAAGGGCGGAAATGGTATTTTCAGATTTTTCAGGATCTGACTGAAGATGAAATGAATGAGAAAGGAATGGACTGGACGATGGAAGGAAAATATGGCATTGATGAATACCAGTTTTTCCTCTACCGGATTCAGTAACAGGGAGAACAGATGAAGTACAGGATTTTATTTATTGTAATCAGCGTGCTGCTGGCGGCCGGCATCGCCTCCTACAGCATTACCGACCGCACCCTTACCTGCGGCCAGGAGGACTGGGTGCAGATCGCCGGCGACCTGACAGAGCAGGGCGCCTTAATGGTGCAGGACGGTTATGAAGGAAGGATGGTGGAAAGCCCTTACTATCCGCTGAACCGGGGCACCTATACGGTCACAGTCTTTTATCAGACCAGCGCGCCGGGCAATACGCTGATCATAGAAACCCAGGACCGGCCCCTTCAGACGGCGGAGCTGCCGGTAGACGGCAATTCGCTGGAGATGGAGGTTACGCTGGACCGGGATTACACGGATTTCCGGCTGTATGTAAATAAGGTGAAAACCGGCTTTCTGTCTGTCAGCGGCTTCCAGATCGTCAGCGACGGGCCGCTGTATACCGACTGGTACTATCTGGCCGCGCTGGCTGCTGCAGCGGCAGCGGTGATTTATTACTTTGCCTTTATCAGCAAACGGAAATGGAGCCAGGAATCCATATTTACTGTGATCGTCCTCGGGGCAGTCTGCCTCCTGGTCAGCGCTCCTGTCTTTACCCCCGGCACCTACCGGGGAGACGATATTTTTTACCATATTTACAAAATAGAGGGAATGAAGGATGCGATGCAAAACGGCCAGTTCCCGGTATACATCTACCCCTACTCCCTAAACGGATACGGCTATCTCCACGCTCTGTATCCCAGCCTTTTTGTCTACCCGGCCGCCCTTTTGCGAATGCTGGGCGTTTCCCTTTCCGTCTGCTATAAATCGCTGCTGGTGGGCATTAATATCGGCACTGCCGCCATCGCCTACTTCGCCGCCAGAAGGCTGTGGAAACAGTATAAATGGGCGCCGCTGCTGTTTTCCGTCCTCTACCTGACCATCCCCTACCGGCTGACCAATCTGTGGGTGCGCGCAGCGCTGGGCGAGCTGCTGGCCACCATGTTTATGCCTCTGGTTGTGGTAGGGCTGTATGAGCTTTTCTGCGGCGACCGGAAGAAATGGTGGATTCTGGCGCTGGGCTACAGCGGCCTGATTCAGTGCCATGTGCTCAGCTGCGTCATGACCGCTCTTTTCTCAGTGATGATTGGGCTGTTTTATGCCGACGTCTTTTTCCGGGAAAAACGGTGGATCCAGCTGCTGAAGGTACTGGGCGCCACGCTGCTGCTGAATGCCTGGTTCCTCATCCCATGCTTCGTCTACATCGGCGCCGGACTGGATCTGGATGTCCTGAGCCAGGACTTCCGGCGGCAGATCCTGAATATAACGGAGCTATTCCAGATTTATACGCCCAGAGTATATGACAGCTACCGCGGCTACCGTTCCAACAGCCTGGGCCTCTCTGTTTTACTGTGTATGGGCGCTGCCCTGACGGGAGCCTTTTGCATCCGGAAGAAAAACAGCCGGCAGGTGTTTTACACAGTGCTGCTGGCGTGCGGTTTTCTGTTTACCATCATGACGACAAATTTGATCCCCTGGGATCTGTTAAAAGAAAACCGGCTCATCGATCAGCTGACGGAAACCATACAGTTTTCCTGGCGTTTCCTGGCATTCGCCGGTTTATGCCTGGTTTTCTCCGGCGTCGGCTGGCTGTACGAAAACGAACGGCTCGTTTCCTGGCGCAGGCAGATCAGCTTCGCCCTGGTTCTGTCCGCCTTCCTGACCACTCAGATGCTGCTGACCATGTACTGTGTGAATACTCCGGTGGTAAGCCGGGATACCCCTCATGTAGCGATGGTGCGGGAATACTATATCCAGGGGACAGACACCGGCGACCTGACCGATTATCTGCGGGTTTCCGATGAAAATAAAGTGAATGTGCTGGACTACAGCCGGGACGGCAGCCGGACAGAGATCCGTTTTCTCTGCCAGGAAGAGGGACAGTATCTGGAAATTCCCGTTTTCCATTATCCGGGATACGCCGCCCATACCGGCGATGGAACCTCCCTGCCCCTGGAAACCGGCAGCAACAACCGGATCCGGATCGCCCTTGCCCCTTCTTCCCAGGAGCAGGCCATTACCGTGGAATTTCGCGGGGAACCTGTTTTCTGGGCCGGATATCTGATCTCCCTGGCTTTTGCCGCCGCCGCAATATGGTACGGCGTCCGGGGAAGAAAACATGTGGGAAGCCTTCCTTTTAAAGGAATGTTAAAAATGAAACGTTTATGATTCTGCCGCGTCCAGCATATTTTCTATAAAGATTCCATATCCTTTTGTGGGATCCTGGACGAACACATGGGTGACGGCACCTACGACCTTCCCGTCCTGTATAATGGGGCTGCCGCTCATCCCCTGGACGATCCCGCCGGTCAGCTCCAGCAGCCGTTGGTCTGTTACTTCTATGACCATGCTCTTGCTTTCCTTATTGGCGCTGCCCACCTGGAGGATACGGATTTCATATTCCTTTACCGTCCCCTCCACACTGCTGAGAATGACTGCGCTGCCTGCATGCACCTCCTGGCTGTAGGCCACCGGCAGCGCCTCCCCGCCGGTCAGGCGGGCCAGCAGCTGATTTTCCGCGCCGTAGACGCCCCGGCTGGAGTTGATATGAATTTCTCCCAGCAGAGCGCTGTCCTGATACAGGATACTGCCGCTAAGAGAGCCCGGTTCTCCCAGGCTGCCCTTATGGATGGAAAAGATATTCGCCTCATACAGCCGGCCGCCGCTGGCTTCCACCACCTGGCCAGTATCTGTATCGCTGATCCCATGGCCCAGCGCGCCAAAATTCCCCTCCTCATCCACATAGGTCAGGGTTCCGATGCCGTGAGTATCATCCCGCACCCAGATCCCGGCCTTATATTCTCCCGGCGCGGTACAGGCTGCCTCCACCACCGCTTCCATCTCTTTCCCATCCCGCCGTATGGTAAAGGTCAGCGGCTCTGCCCCCTGGCTGGAAATCAGCGACGCCAGCTCTTCCTTGGAGCCGGGCGCTTCGCCGTTCACGGCCAGGATATAATCTCCTGACTGAATGATCCCATAAGCCGGTTCCACCTCCCGGCCCTCTGTATCCCGGATCTGCCCGGTGCCTACCGCCATAATGCCGTCTGTCTCCAGATAGACGCCTACCGGAATGCCGCAGGGAATCACATAGCGTTCACTGTCCACGCTCACATCGATATTTTTCATATCGAAAATCCCAAACAGCTTCAGGCTCAGCTGATAAACGCCTTCCGTCTCCGCGTATATTTCCAGTCCGCTGTCCGCTGTAATATGAATCTGATCTGACCGGATATCTGACTCATAGCCCAGCGTCACCTCTTCACTCTCGCTGGACAGGCTGAAACCAAAGGGCACATGAAAGGAAAAGCCGCTTTCCTGAGACTTCACCAGATGAATCTGATCAGGAATCACCAGCTTGATATAATACCAGGTATAGCCCAGAGTAAAAATAACCGTCAGTATCAGTACCTTCCACAGCCATTGCCGGCAGCGCTTTTTCCTGTCCATGTATTCCGTCCTCCTTACGATTCTGTCCGTCCGCCAGACCGCCGCCCTGCTTATTGCCCTTTGCAGCATGAAGCTGTGAAACAATAAAAACAGCGGCGTTCTTTTGAACATCCGCTGTTATTATGTGTGGTATCTTCCATTCTCACTCTAGTATTTTTTTGTTTGTTCCGCCAGTTTTTTCATTTCTCTGGCATTGTCCAGGACGGTCTGGGTAATCTGGGCGCCGCCTAACAGTCTGGCCAGCTCGGCGATTTCCTGTTCCTCCTCCAGTTTCTGGATTCTGGTTTCAGTTTTTCCCCCTCCCACTGTCTTTTCAATCAGAAAATGCTGATCTGCCATCGCCGCAATCTGGGGCAGATGGGTAATGCACAGCACCTGATGGCTTCTTCCGATATAGGAAAGCTTTTCTGAAACCATCTGGGCGGTACGGCCGCTGATGCCGGTATCGATCTCGTCGAAAATCAAAGTCGGAATATCATCGTCATCCGCCAGTACTGTCTTTACCGCCAGCATAATCCGGGACAGCTCGCCGCCGGAGGCTACCATCTGCAGCGGCCGGGGCGCTTCGCCCACATTGGTGGAAATCAGGAACCTGGCCTGATCTGTGCCGTTTTTCGTATATTCTCCCAATTCCTGAAATTCCATTCGCAGATCTACATTCTGGAAATTCAGCTGAGACAGGCTGCCGGCAATTTTCTCGCACAGCCCGGCGGAGGCTTTTCTGCGCAGCCGGGAGAGGCAAAGGGAAGCTTCCTTTAGCTCCTCTTCCTTTTTCTCCAGTTTTTCTCTGGCCGCCGTCCGTTCTTCCTCATAATGGGTCAGTTTCTCCAGCTCTTCTTTTTTTTCTGCCAGATATTCCTGGAGCTTTTCCCATGTTTTTCCATATTTTGCGTACATGGAACGGATCAGATCCAGCCGTTCCCGGATCTGGGCCAGCTCTTCCTCATCTACCACCAGATTGTCCAGGTAATCGGCGATTACCCGGTTGCAGTCGTTCAGTACTGCCTCCAGATCCCCCAGCTGGGCCGCCATATTTTCCAGCGCCGGATCCAAACCGGAAATCTGGCTGATGGAACGGACAGCCCGGGCGACTGATTCGCCTGCCGCCTGGGGAGCGTCGTAGCCGATCTCATTTCTGATTTCCTGGAGCACCGCCCCGATCTTCGCCCCGGAGGCGCATACCTTATACCTGGCCTCCAGCTCCTCCTCCTCGCCCTGGCGGATGGCAGCCGCCTCAATCTCATTGATTTCATACCGGATAAAATCCACCTGGCGCAGCCTGGTTTCCTCATCCATGTCAAAAGAAGCGCACAGCCTTTTCAGACGGGCATATTCCTGGTACAGGCCCGCCACAGTTTCCTTCTGGGGGCCAATTTCTCCCTTGGCATACTCGTCCAGAATTTCCAGATGTTTCTTTTCTGACAGGAGGGATTGGTGTTCGTGCTGGCCGTGAATATCCAGCAAAAGTGAAGTGAAGGCCCGGAGCCTGGAGAGGGTGACGGCTTCATCATTGATCCTGCTGATACTTTTTCCGGCGCTGATTTTTCTGGTGACGATCACAGTGCCGTCCTCCTCCGGACAGATGTCCAGCGCCCGCGCCGCCTCCAGCTTCCTGGGACTGTCCACGGAAAAGACCAGCTCAATATAGGCATATTCCGCTCCCTGGCGGATCACGTTCCCTGTCGTCTTCTGCCCCAGCGCCGCGCTGACCGCATCGATCAGGATCGACTTCCCGGCTCCCGTCTCGCCGGTCAGGATATTCAGTCCGGGGCCGAAATCTACATCAGTCTCATCAATTAAAGCAAAATTTTTCACATGCAAATGCAGGAGCATGGCTCCCTCCTTTCCCTGGGCTGTCTGCCGTCAGTTTACCATTCTCCGGATTTTCTCCATCAGGAGGATGGTATCGTCTACAGTACGGACTGCGCACATGATCGTGTCGTCGCCGGCGATGCATCCCACCACCTCGTGGAACTGGAGGGCGTCCAGCGCCGCCGCCACCGCCATGGCCAGTCCGGACACGGTTTTAATCACCAGGATGTTCTGGGCCATATCCATAGACACAAAGCCGTCCTTCAGGATTCTGACATATTTCTCACTGAGGGCGCTTTCCTGGCTTCTCAGAACAGTATATTTCTGCTGCCCTTTTCCATTGGGCACCTTGGACAGCTTCAGCTCCCTGATATCACGGGATACTGTGGCCTGCGTAACCTGAAAACCGGCCTGGGTCAGCCGGTCAGCCAGCTCCTCCTGGGTCTCAATATCATATTTTCCGATTAATTCTACGATCTTGCTGTGTCTTTCTGTTTTCATAAAACCTCTTTTCCCGGTCAGTCCGACAGTTTTTTTCTCAGAATCTCCAGGAAGCTGACCTTGCTGGTTCTCAGTATTTTTGTCGTATAAGAAGAACGGCGTATCTCGATCTGCTCTCCCGGTTCCAGCACGCCCCCTGCGCTGCCGTCAAAGGAGGCCAGGCATCTGCCGCTTTTTTCATCGGAGCTGTCCGAGATCCGGACAGTGATCCGGGCGCCTGCCGGCAGCACGATGGTACGGTTTACCAGCGTATGGGGAGAAATCGGGGTGATCAGCATGATGGAAGCGTTCGGCTCCACCAGCGGCCCTCCTGCCGACAGATTATACGCGGTAGAGCCGGTGGGCGTGGAGATAATCAGGCCGTCCGCCGTGTAATGGCTGAGAAATTCCCCATTCACATACACCTGGAAGCGCACTACCTTCGGGGCATGCTTCCGGGTAATCACAATATCGTTCAGCGCCCGGTCCTTCACCCTGCTGCCATCCTCCTTTCCGATTTCTCCCTTCAGCATCATCCGGTTTTCCACATAATATTCATCGTTCATGATCTTATCCAGCGCCGCCGCCGCACCGGAGCGGTCTACCTCGGTCAGATATCCCAGCGTTCCCATATTGATGCCGTAAAGAGGCACCTGTTTATGGGCCAGGTCTCTGGCAGCCTGGATCAGGGTTCCGTCCCCGCCCAGCACCAGGACGCATTCCGTATCATCGGGCACCCACCGTTCATCGGTATAGGCGCATCCCGCGCCCGGCTGCGCGGCCTGCTCCTGGTACAGGCACTGCCTGCCCCGCTCTGTCAGATAGCGCTGGATCGCCCTGGCCGTCTCCAGCCCCGGATCTTTTGTAATATTGGAAATGATGAAAAAACGGTCCATCTCTTACTGTCCTCCTGCAAGGGCTGTGTGAGCCGCTTCCACCGCAGCCTCCATATCCGGCAGAGGCCCTTCGTCCTGGCTGCCGGAAGGAAGCTTCTCCAGATAAAGGAGATATTCAATATTGCCCTCCGGCCCTTTAATCGGGGAAAAGGTCAGGCCTAAAACCGCAAACCCAATGGAGCGGGCGAAGGAAATGACTGCTTCGATCACCTCCAGATGGATTTTCCGTTCCCGGACTACGCCTTTTTTTCCTACCTTTTCCTTTCCCGCCTCAAATTGAGGCTTAATCAGGCAGACTGCCCGCCCCTCTTCCTTCAGCAGCGCCTTCACCGGCCCCAGCACCTTGGTCAGGGAAATGAAGGAAACGTCAATAGAGGCAAAATCCAGCCGGTCCGGGATCATATCCGGCTCGACGTAGCGGATATTGGTTTTTTCCATACAGACCACACGGCTGTCCTGGCGCAGCTTCCAGTCCAGCTGGCCCCGGCCCACATCCACCGCGTACACCTTTGCCGCCCCGTTCTGCAGCATACAGTCTGTAAAGCCTCCCGTGGAAGCGCCCACATCCATACAGATCTTCCCTGCCAGCTCCGGATGAAATTCCTCCACCGCCTTATGAAGCTTCAGCCCGCCCCGGCTGACATAGGGCAGCGTATGTCCCTTCACCTCAATATTGGCCTTGCAGGGATCAAAGGCGGTGCCTGCCTTATCTTCTTTCTGGCCGTTTACATATACACTGCCTGCCATAATCATGGCCTTGGCCTTTTCTCTGGACTGGGCCAGCCCCTGGCTGACCATCAGCACATCTAACCGCTCTTTCACTCTGTCCTCCCGCGCATTTGTCCGCGCCTGTTTTCTCTACTGCCCGGCCTCTTTTGTCCCGGTCTGGCTGTTTCCATCCAGAAACCGGCAGACTCTCTCATATACGCTGTCCGGGTCGATCCCTACCTCCCGCTTCAGGATCTCCACGTTTCCGTGTTCTATATACATATCTGGAATGGCCACATTTAACACATTTACCGCCGCCTTCCGGCTGTGGAGATAGCTGCCGGCATGTTCGCCAAACCCGCCGCTTAACACATTTTCCTCCAGGGTGACAAATAAACTGTGATTTCTCACCAGAGCATCCAGGATCACGGTATCCAGAGGCTTGACAAACCGGACGTTTACCAGTGTGGCGTCGATCCCTCTCTCCGTTCGCAGCCGTTCTTTCACCTGCCAGGCGGTTTCCGCCATACTGCCTACCGCCAGAAAGGCGATCTCGCTGCCGGAATGGATCAGCTCGCTCTTCCCGTATATAAAGGGCGCGTGATATTCCGCCAGCCCTTCGCTGGCCAGCCCTCTGGGATAGCGAATGGCTGCGGGCCCGTTCAGCGTTATGGCATGACGGAACGCCTCCTTCAGCTCATATTTATTTTTTGGCGCGATAATGGTCATATTGGGGATTTCCGACAAATAGGACAAATCGAAAATTCCCTGATGGGTTTCTCCGTCGCTGCCCACCAGCCCGGCCCGGTCTACGGCAAAAATCACCGGCAGGTTCTGGATACAGACATCATGGAGGATCTGGTCATAGGCCCGCTGGAGGAAGGAAGAGTACACCGCCACCACAGGCCGCAGCCCGCCGGCAGCCATACCTGCGGCAAAGGTTACGCCATGCTGCTCGGCGATTCCCACATCGAAAAACCGGCGGGGATAGGCTTTTCCAAAAGGCGTCAGCCCCGTACCGTCCGGCATGGCGGCTGTGACCGCCACCAGCTCCGGATGGGTTTGCGCCAGTTCCATCATGACCTGGCTGAAGACGTCCGTATAAGTCTCCCCCTGTTTTTCCTTCCTGGGCAGCCCGGTTCGGACATCAAAGGGCTCCACTCCGTGGAACCGGGACGGATTTTCCTCTGCCGGGCCATACCCCCTGCCCTTCTGGGTCAGCACATGGATCACTACCGCCCGGTGGATTTCCTTCGCTTCCTTCAGCACCCGCACCAGCCCTTCGATATCATGGCCGTCTACCGGCCCCCAGTAGGTGATCCCCATATTCTCAAAAAACATCCCCGGCAGAAAAATCTGCTTAATCAGGCTTTTGGTTTTTACGATATGGCGGATTATGCCGTCTCCCACCTTCGGCACCTTGCTCAGGGCGCCAGCCATGGAATTTTTCAGCTTATTATAGGGGACAGCCGACCGGATGGAGTTCAGATGCCTGGAAATCCCCCCGATATTCGGGGAAATGGACATATTGTTGTCGTTCAGTATAATGATATAGTTGGATTTCAGCTGAGAGGCGTTGTTCAGCGCCTCATAGGCCATGCCCCCGGTCAGGGCGCCGTCTCCGATGACAGAAATCACCGAATTGTGCCTCCCCAGCAGGTCTCTGGCCTCCACCAGCCCGATGCCCGCCGAGATGGAGGTGGAGCTGTGGCCGGTATCAAAAGCATCGCAGCTGCTTTCCTTTCGCTTCGGGAAACCGCTCATCCCGCCATAAGTGCGCAGCTCATCGAAATCCTCCTTCCTGCCGGTCAGCAGCTTATGGGTATAGGACTGATGGCCCACATCCCAGACGATCTGATCCTGGGGCAGGTCAAATACCAGATGGAGCGCCATTGTCAGCTCCACCACGCCCAGATTCGAGGCCAGATGTCCGCCGGTTCTGCTGATTTTATCGATCAGGAACGTACGGATCTCCTGCGCCAGCAGGCTGTACTCCGACTTGTCCAGCTTTTTGATATCGCCGGGCCCCTTAATCTTCTCAAGTACCATAACACATCACTGTCCTTTTATCTGTCTCTGTTGATCAGGGAAAGAATCAGCTCTCGCAAAAAGACGTCCTCTGACGGAAACCGGTCCAGGATCTCCACGGCCCGCCGGGAATATTCCTTCACCTGTTCCTTTGCGCCCTCCAGCCCATACAGGGTCACATATGTGGTTTTATTATTTTTCTCATCGCTGTTGACCGGTTTTCCAATGACCTGGGCGTCTCCCGCCACATCCAGGATATCGTCCTGGATCTGAAAGGCCATGCCCACATCGGAAGCCATCTCTTCGATCTCCTTCTGCTCCTTTTCACCGGCTCCCGCCAGCACCGCGCCAATTACCATGGACGCCTCCAGGAGGGCGCCGGTCTTTAACCGGTAGATAAAATCCAGCTGCTCCCGGCTCACCGGGCAGTCTGTCAGCTCCACATCCACAGTCTGGCCGCCGATCATGCCATAGATACCGGTTTTTGCCGCCAGGATCTCGATCGCCCGGCCTACCCGCGCCGCCTGATCTGTCATGGAGAAGGCTTTCGCGGCAACCTCAAAGGCATAAATCATCAGGGCGTCTCCCGCCAGAATGGCCATATCCTCGCCGTATTCCACCCATGTAGTATGTTTTCCTCTCCGGTATTCGTCTCCATCCATCGCCGGCAGATCGTCATGAACCAGAGAAGAGGTATGAATCATCTCGATCGCCGCCATAAAAGGCTGGATCTCCTCTCCCCGTCCGCCGAACAGGCGGTAAACCTCCTTCATCAGCACAGGCCGGAGCCGTTTGCCTCCTGCCAGCACGCTGTAGTTCATGGCCTGGAAAATCAGCTTCTGATGACCCGTTTCCGCCGGAAGCCACCTGATAACCGCCGCTTCTGCTTCCTGCTGGCGGGCCGTCAGTGTCTCTTTAAAGTTCATCCCAGTCCTCCCTTTCTTCTATCTGAATCATCTGTTTCTCAATTCGATCCACACACTGATCCATGTAACGAACCAGTTCCATTCCCTTTTTATATAATGAGAAAGACTGCTCCAGGGAGCACTCGCCTCCCTCCAGCTGCTCCAGCACTGCTTCCAGCTGCTGCCTCGCCTCCTCGATGGTCAGTTCTTCCTCTTTATGTTTACTGTTGGTTTCCTCCATCTGCCGCCTCCCTGCGCTTTCTTTTTGACAAAACCTCTGCCCGGATCTTTCCGTCGCCGGTCAGGATCGTCAGCTGATCGCCCTTGTGTACCTGCTCCACTGATACCAGTCCCAGTCCCTGCTGATCCCTGGCATATACATAACCGCCGCTCAGCCGCTTCAGAGGCGACAGGCCGTCCAGGCGGGCAGCCTGCAGGCGCAGGCCGTGGCGCAGCCCGGTCAGCTTCTCTCTGGCCGCCCTGCTCAGCCGGTCTCTGGAGTCTGCCAGATACTGCCGCCGCTGGTTGATCTGATACCGCGGGTCATAAAGAGCCAGCCGCAGCCGCCCTGCCTGGATCTGGCCCCGCCAGAAATTCACCTGGCTGTCCAGGCCGCCTTCCAGCCGCTGCCGGAAGCCATCCAGCTCCCGGTCATACTGACGGATGTCAAATACTGCCAGCTCCGCGGCGGCAGAGGGCGTAGGCGCTCTCAGGTCAGCCACATAATCGGCGATGGTCACGTCTGTCTCATGGCCCACCGCGGAAATCACCGGCGTTGCAGCATGGAAAATGGCATAAGCCACCTCCTCGCTGTTAAACGCCCACAGATCCTCGATGGAGCCTCCCCCTCTTCCTACGATCATACAGTCCAGCCCCATCCCATCCA
>CALWQE010000129.1 GCA_944383605.1 uncultured Lachnospiraceae bacterium | reverse complement strand
TGCGCCTTCCCCATATTCCCAATCTGGTTCGCCTGGAGGCCAGAAATAAAAATCTGGAAGGAAAAAACGAAATTACCATCCGGGATCTGATCCGGGAAGCGCTGCGGATGCGGCCGGACAGGATTATCGTAGGGGAAGTACGGTCGTCTGAGACGCTGGATATGCTTCAGGCAATGAATACAGGGCATGACGGTTCTCTGTCCACAGGACATGGCAACAATCCGGCGGATATGCTGAAACGGCTGGAAACGATGGTGCTGATGGCGGCAGATATCCCTCTGGCCGCGGTAAGGGGGCAAATTGCATCGGCGATTGATATTATGGTACATCTGGCCCGATTCCGGGATGGAAGCAGAAAAGTGGTGAGTATTATGGAGGTGACGGGAATAGAAAATGGGGAAATCATGCTGGAATCCCTCTATCGTTTTCAGGAAGAAAAAGAAGGAGAAAGCGGAAAAGAAGGCGCTGTCAGGGGAGAACTGCGTCCGTGGGGCGGCGGGCTTAGCAGGAGGGATAAACTCAGGGCGGCAGGGATCCGCCGTATACCAGGCTTACCGGATGACCCTTAAAGAAAAGCTGTGGTATGCTGCGGCCGGGACAGCCGGGGGAGCTGTTTTATCCTTTTTATTTTTCCGAAGCCTGTGGGCCTTTGGGATATTGGGGCCGCTGGGGGCGCTGTATCCTGCGCTGGCCCGGAGGAAAATAGAAAGGCGCCGCAGGGAGAAGCTGCTGATTCAATGGAAGGAGGCTATGACAGCGTTTGGCATTGCCATGAGCGCCGGGTATTCGGCGGAAAACGCGGTGCGGCAGACCTGGATGGATATGAAGCAGCGGTATGGAGAGGAACAGATGATTAGCCGGGAACTGGAAATGATGGTATATCAGATCGGCATAAATGTGCCGGCAGAAAAAGCGCTGGATGATTTTGCAGCCCGTTCCGGTCTGGATGAGGTGAGGAGTTTCGCAGAGGTTTTCCGGGTGGGAAAACGTTCCGGGGCGGATTTGATCCGGATCACATCGGAAGCGGCAGAGATGATCGGCGCCAGGGTGGAGGTAAAGGAGGAGATGATTACAATGATGACAGGGGTGCGGCTGGAGGGCAGGATGATGAATCTGGTTCCTCTGGCGATACTGGCTTATATGAACGGGACATCGCCGCAATTTTTCAGCCCCATGTACGAAACGCTTTTTGGACGCATTGTAATGGCTGCCGGGATGGCCTGTTATCTGGCTATATGCTTCTATGGGCAAAGGCTGATGGAGATAGAGCTGTAAAAATACGGAGGGGTACAGGTGAAAACAGTAATCGCAATGGGAGCGGGACTGGCGCTGCTGGCTGTAATATATGCTGTGGGATGGTGGAAAGGGAAGGCGGTATGCAGGGAAGCCGCCGGAAAGAAAATGAAAATGAATCTGGCGTATCCGGCTGGATATCTGATGGCGCTATGGTATGAAAAGGCGGAAAAATGTTTTTCAAGCCGGGGAGGAAAAAAGATCAGAGAAGGACTGGGCAGGCTGCTGGTAAAGCAGGATGTGGAACGGGAGTATCAGGCCTTTCAGCTGAAACGCTTCGCGGGCGTATGGCTTCTGGCCGCCGCAGGGCTGACAATCGGACTGATCTGCGGGTATCGGGAGGTACGGGAGGAAAATACGCCAGTTACCAGCCTGAGCCGTCCGGAACCGGGCAGCCTGGCTGAGCCCTACCGGCTGGAAGCGGAAGGAGGAAGCTGGGAGGGGCGCATAACAGTGGAGGGAGAAGTGCAGGCCAGAAAATACACCCGTGAGGAGTCCGCAGAGGGCTTTGAGACGGTATACCAGCAGGCGCTTGCCCTTCTTCCGGGAGAGAATCCTTCTCTGGAACAGGTGAGCCGGCCTCTGGACTTTTTGCAGGAATCTCCGGTGGAAGGAATCCGGATCAGCTGGAGGCCGGAGGAGTGGGAATATATCGGGTATGATGGGGAAATACTGGCTTCTTCTGTGCCGGAGGATGGGATTGTAACCGGCGTGGTCATGACTCTTTCCTGCGGAGAACTGTCAGAGGAATATAGGATTCCATGCAAAATTGTGCCGGAGAATCTTTCCGGGACAGAAAAAGAAGAAAAGGAACTGGCTTTGGAGGTAAAGACAATCGAGGCAGAAGCCATTTATGACGGAACTGTGGAGCTGCCAAGGGCGTGGAAGGAAACAGAAGTGACATTTTATCGGGCGGAGACCTCGCGAAATAGCCTGTGGCTATGTCTGCTGGGCATCCTGGCTGGGGCCTTATATTTTCTGTCCCAGGATCAGAAGCTGAAAGAAGAAAAAAAGGAACGGGACAGACAGCTGCTGGCGGATTATCCGGAGGTTTTGTCCAAACTGGCAGTTTTACTGGGCGCAGGGCTGACGGTAAGAAATGCCTGGGGACGGATCGTAGAAAATTATACCGATCAGCTGGCATTGCCGGGAGGCATACGCAGATATGTGTATGAAGAAATGCTGTATACATACAGAGGAATCAGAGGCGGCCAGCCGGAAATACAGGCATACCGGGAATTTGGAAGAAGATGCGGCCTTCAGCAATACCGCAGGCTTATGATTCTGCTGGAGCAGAGCCTGAAAAAGGGAGGAGGCGCTTTGGCGCAGAGACTGAGGATAGAAACAGAGGAGGCTTTTTCTGCCAGGCTCCATCAGGCCAGGAGAAAAGGGGAAGAGGCAAAAACCCGGCTGATGATTCCCATGTTCCTGATGTTTATTCTGGTATTGACGCTGATCCTGGTTCCAGCGGCGCTGGCTTTTTCCCAGATGTAGAAGGAATCCGGAAAAACAGGCGTTTGCGCTTGGGACAGACAGGAAAAAGAAACCCTGCACTTAAATTATATACGAGGAGGAAATATATGGAGAAGAGAGAATGGAAAGAGACGAGGCCAGGCTTTTGGGAGGCAGAGGCTGTCGGCGTGGTAGAGGTGATTCTGATTCTGGTGGTGTTAATCGCACTGGTAATTATTTTCCAGGATCAGCTGACCCAGCTGGTCAACAATATTTTTGAAAGTATTCGGAATAAAGCGGGAACCATTTACTGAGCCTGAGCTGACTGCAGGAGGAAACGGGATGAAAAACTGGGGCAGGCTGCCTGGCCAGGTGACGGTATTTGTCAGCGCGGCGCTGTTTATGATTCTGACATTATTATGTACATCTCTGGAGTCGGCCAGAGTTTCCGCTTTTCGCTATTACCTGAAAACAGCTGCTGATTCCGCGGTGTTTTCCGTGTTTTCGAACTACCACAGAGAGCTGCTTGACCGCTATCATTTATTTTTTCTGGAGGATAACGGGAGGCTGGCACAGGAGGCGGAAACGTTTCTTACTTATTATGGACAGCCGGATCAGGGCCTGCTGACGGGAGGAACCCATTTTTTCCGTTTTCAGACAGAAAGCGTCCAGCTTTCTGACTGCGTATATGCGATGGATGACGGCGGCCGCCCTTTCCGGGAGGAAATTCTGGAATATATGAAATATGGACTGGTGGAAACAGCGGCGGAGCAGGTCAGAGATAAGCTGGATACGGCACAGCAGTGCAGCGAGGTAATGAACATTACAAAACAGCTGATGCCCCTGGCTGGTCAGGTTTTTGAACTGGAAAATCAGTATGTTCAGCTGAAAGAGCATACAGAAGGAATCAGCGCGGCGGCTGTCCGGACAGAGCAGGAGCTGCAGACTGTGCAGGAACTTCTGGAGGAACAGGAAAAGCAGCAGGGAAAAATTGATGAATTGGAAAAACAAGCAGCTTCTGCCTCAGGCGCGCAGCAGCTGGCAGGACAGCTGCAGGTACAGGCGGAGAAGCTGGAGCTAAAGGGAATCACAGACCGGCTGGATACGGCTGTATCTCAGGCAGAGCAGAACCGGAAAATTCTCCTGCAGCTGGCAGATGATTCGGATGGGTGTCTGAAACAGATACAGGAAAAGACGGAGTCCTTAAAGGAAAACTTTACTCCGGTGGCTGCTGAGATCGAAGAGATGCTGCCGCGGCTGACAGGCGTGATGCGCGGCGCTGCAAGGGAGCAGGCGGATTCTATTACGGCATATACGGAAGACAGCGGCGAGAGGAAAAAGCTGGCGGATCAGACTGGAGAAAAGCTGTCGGCGCTGACCGCCTTCCTTCAGGAAAATACGATACCGGAGCTGCTGGAAGAAATAAATGAAAGTGAGAAAAAGGAGGAAGAGAAGGCGGGAAATGAGGGGGAAAAAACAGAAGAAGGGGAGGAGGCAAAACAGCAGCCAGACGGGGACGACCAGCTGACAGACTGCCTGTCACAGCTTCGGGAAAAGGGAGAGAATCTCTGGCCGGATCAGCTGGAGACCGCGGAAGAACCAATGGAAACCGGATTGCTGGATCAGGTAAAGGAACTGATAGCGCATGGGGTGATTGGACTGGTGATAGGGGAAGAAGAAAGGTTGTCTGACCGACAGATCGAAGAAGAGGAGCTTCCTTCCATAGCGATCAGGCAGGAAGAGGACGAAACTGGCGCAGCTGAGCCCGGCGCTCAGGCAGAAACAGACGGAAGCGGGATTTTGGACAGTCTGTATGAGACGGCAGCTTTCAATGAATATATCATTCAGGTAATGCCTTCTTATAGAGACAGTATGGAAAGCGAGGAAGGCGGCAGCTATGACTTGGAATATGTTTTGGGAACAGGCAGCACAGACAGAGAAAATCTGGGCGAGGCTTTGGAAAAGCTGCTTTTGCTCAGAGGAGGGATGAATCTGGTCTATTTAATGGGGGATGAGGAAAAGAAGGCGGAGGCAGGGGCCGCTGCCGCGGCAGTCACCGGTATTCTGGGATTAGCGCCGTTGACAGGGCTGGTAAAATGGCTGATTCTGGCTGCCTGGGCGCTGGCTGAAGCGGTAACAGACGTTAGGGCATTGGTTCAGGGGGATACCGTCTCATTCATCAAATCTTCGTCAGAATGGAATACTGCGCTGTTTGCAGAAAAAGGAGCGGAAGCCTTTTTGGAGACGGAAAAAGAGAATATGGCATCTTCAGGGCAGAGCGGCGGCAGCGGGATGGATTATCTGGCTTATATCAGGATCTTGCTCTATCTGACGCCCCAGGATAGAAAGCTGTATCGCTGCATGGATATGGTTCAGTGGAATATACGGCGCAATGACCCGGACTTCTCCCTCAGCAGATGTATCTATCAGGCGGTTTTGTGGGCGGAGGTTCAGGCGGAACAGATTTTTATTACGCTGCCATTTGCAGGCTATGGGCTGTCTGCATCAGGATATCGGTTCACGGTAAGCGCGGACAGAAGCTATCCAGGTTCGGACAGTTCAGCGAAGTGATCGGGAAAGCCCGGAACGCTATGTCTGCGGAAGCAGAAACATGGAAAAATATTAGCAGCAGACCGGAAAGCAGAGGTGAATGCAGATGTCCTTTCAAAGTAAGGCTGGATCCGGCAAAACTGAGATTTCTTATTTTTTACATAACCTTAGGAAAAAGTTAAAAGAAAGAAACAAGACTCTTCAGACACAAAAAAGGCTCCTGACACGCCAGCTAGATTCCTTCCCAAAAGAGAGGGCATCTGCATTTGCCGCTGCTTTCGGAAAATGGGACAGACGGCTTGGGGGAAGCTTTACAGTAGAAGCAGCCTTGGTTATGACAATATTTTTGCTGTCTGTATGCGGCATTTTGTATCTGTTTCTGGTTTTCCACCTGCAGATTACTCTGCAGGAAGCAGGGGAAACAGCAGTACAGAAGGGCGCTCAGTATGGATACATACAGGAAAATCTGACTGACGGCGGGGCGGCAGAAGAAGACTGGCTTCAGAAAGGGGGGATGCTTTTGCAGCATGGGCTGGGACTGGCCTGGCTGCGCGCAGAGGTGATAGCAGAAGCAGGGCAGGATTATCTGGAACATTCCTGTATACAGGGAGGTGGGAATGGAATCCAGATGGCGGAGAGCAGGGTGATGGATGACGGAGAAACGGTGGATCTGGTAATGCGCTATCAGGTGGAGATTCCGGCAGGCTTTCCAGGAATGACCAAGCTGGTTTTTATCCAGAGGTGCAGAAGAAGAGCATGGGTTGGGCGCTGTAAAGACGAAGCTGGAAATGGAGCAGGCGCAGGGGAGGATGGAAAAGGTCAGGTATATGTCACAGAGACCGGTACAGTATACCATCTGTATCGGGACTGTACGCATCTGAGACTTTCTTTGCGTCAGGCAGAGGCAGAACAGATAGAGAGCCTGAGAAACCAGGATGGCGGCAGATACAGGCCCTGCGAGAAATGCTGTGCAAATGGGACGAAAACGCAGATTTTGTATATTACAGAGGAAGGCGACCGGTATCACAGTACGCTGGGATGCAGCGGATTGAAAAGAACGGTTTCCGCCGTATCCATGAAGGAAACGTCCGGGATGGCACTGTGCAGCCGGTGCAGGCAGAGAAAGGAGAGACAGTGACATGGTGGGGCAGTGGAACGATATGCTGTGCGTCAGTATGCTGGCGATATGCAGTCTGCAGGATTTGCGGGAGAGGAAAATAAAAGTGATTTGCCCTTTGCTGTGGGGGATGGCCGGAATTTTCCTGAATATTGGAAAATGAGGCGTCTCCCTGGCAGCGGATTGTGTGCCAGGCCTGTTTTTGCTGGCAGTATCCTGGATAACCAGAGGGGCGGTAGGATGGGGAGACGGATTAGTTTTGCTGGCAGCAGGACTGCTGGCCGGATGGGAAACGGCTTTGCATATGATGTTCTGGGCTATGGCAGGGGCGGCAATTCTGGGATGCGTCATGATGGCGGCAGGCAGATGGGGAAGAAAACAAAAGATTGCTTTTGTGCCTTTTCTGCTGGGTTCATTTATAGGAGTGATATTATGGAAGAGATAAAGAGGATAAAAGCAGAGGCGGTATTTACTGTGGAGGCCGCACTGATACTTCCTATTGTGATCGGGGGCCTTGTAATCGTTATTTTCATGTCCTTTTATCTTCATGATTATGTGGTTCTAAAGGCTGCTGCGGCGGAAACAGCGGCAGGCGGATTTCAGGAGGAAGATACAGCGTTCCGGGAACAGCTGTTTTATTTCCGCAATATCAGTCAGAAAGCGGAAATGCAAAACGTCAGCCTGCTGGAGGGAGGCGGCGTCAGGTACCAGATCAGCTATCAGGCTGGAGAAAATCCGGCGCCATGGGCATGGATCAGCAGCCTGACAGGGACAGGGGGAAAAGCGGACAGATGGGAAGGCTGCGAAGGAAAAGGGACATATATTGCTGCTGCTCCGGAAGAACTGATCTGGATGTTCCAGCTGGTACAGAATGGAACAGAAGGAGGTGGTAAGGAAAATGGAGATCAGATACCGATTGGAGAGAAACAGCCATTATATGCTGATTAGCGCGGAAGAGATGCTGCCTGACGGGTATCAGGTCAGAATGCTGGAGGAAAACCGGATCCCGGGCTTGCTGAAGGTTAGAATCAGGCAGATTAACAGTCAGAACGAGCTGTGCTTTGATATTACTGGAAAAGTGTCTGTAACACAGCGTTTCGGAGGAGTGTTTTTGTCTGCTCCTTATCTCAGAAGGCTGATGGCAGGGATTAACAGGATAGCGGGAGAACTGGAAAAATATCTTTTGGATCTGGATAATCTGCTCATGGATCCGGAACTGATCTTTTGGAGCGAAAGGGATGACGAGCCGGAATTTTGTTATTGTCCGTCAGAGAAACCGGAGAAAGACTTCCGCAGCCGTCTGAGAGAGCTGTTTCAGTATTTCTTGAACAAAACGGATCACAGAGACGAAGAGACGGTGGCGCTGGTTTATGGTATATATCAGATTAGCGTAAAGAATAGCTTCCAGATGCAGGAGCTGATGCAGCTTTTGTTTTATCAGGAAGAAACAGATTTCCAGCTTTTCCAAACCAGAAGCGCTTTTTTAGAACAGAGAAGAGCGGCGGCAGAAAACCGGGAAAAGAGCGAAGAGCAAGCGGCAGGAGAAGAACTGGACGGGAAAGAAAAAGCGACCCTTCTTTACGGACGGGAAAAAGAAGAGAAAATCTGCACAGGTACTGGAGATAAGATATTTTTGGAAAAACAAAAATGGCTGGATTATGTGCTGGTGCTGCTGATTGTGGGACTGGCCGCCGCTGCCGCCGCAGTTTTGCTCACCCGTATGTACCGCGCCTGGAGCAATGAAAATGGAAAGGAACTGATCTTATGCGCTGCAATTCTGTTTTCAGTCGGGGTGATGACTGCCGCTGCAGTTCACAGACTGCTGGCGCCGGAAAAACAGCCTGGAAAAGAGGCGAATGAGAAGAAAGCCGAAAAAAGTGAAGCAGAGCGCAAAAGCCAAAAACCGGAATGGAGGGAGCGGGAGGAGAGCGCGCGGAGAATGCCAGAGGCAATGGAACTGCATGAGACAGAGAATGAAAGAAAGCAGGCTTTTTCCATGCCGGAAAGCCCGGCGGTTCAGATCTGGTTTCGCAGTCAGGGGTTTCCGCAGGCTTCCGATTTTCTGCTTGACAGAAATGGCAGATTCCTGGTGGGGAAGGAGCAGGCGGAGATCAGGCTGAACCGGGCTACCGTCAGCCGCAGACATGCGATTCTGGAGGTACGGGGCGGGATTTGTACCGTTACAGACTGTGGTTCCTCAAACGGCACTTATTTAAATGATGTCCGGCTGACGCCGGGAGAACCCAGAATCCTATTGCCGGGAAGTATCATAAAATTTGCAGAATTAAGCTTTCGTGCAGAAGCAGGAGAAAACAATGAAACGCAAGTGCTGAATGAACCGGTGAACGCTCCGGCAGACAGTTTTTAAAACCATCCCGTCTTTTCCGCCGCCGGGGTTTATGATATAATGACTGTACTCAAGCATTATATCTGCGCTGATTCGCGCTGACCGGAGGGAAGCATAAACCCCGGCGAATCATGCGCATC
>CALWQE010000128.1 GCA_944383605.1 uncultured Lachnospiraceae bacterium | reverse complement strand
ACCCCGGTGCGGGAAGCCTTTCTCCGTCTGGAACGGGAAGGCTTCGTGTACATATATCCCCGCAAGGGTACCATTGTATCTGAAGTAACCAAGGATCTGATCGATGAGATTTACCAGATCCGGGAGCTGAACGAGCCATTTATCGCTGTCCAGGCGATGGGCCATATCGACCGCTCCTGGCTGGAGGAAATCCATCAGATGCTCCAGAATCCGCCCCAGGATATCGAAGGGGATGGGCTGAAAAAATACTATATTGATATTGACCACCATCTCCATACGCGGATACTGGAAAGCTGCGCCAACCGGTATCTGAAAACCATTATGCGCAATGTATATGACCACGACCAGCGGATCCGGATGCGCACTTCCGATCCGCTCCGGGACCAGAACAGCACAATCCGGGAGCACCTGCATATCATTGAGGCGCTGCTGGAACAGGATGAGGAAAAGGTGCGGTACTGGAGCGCTGTCCATATCGAAACCTCGAAGAAGGTTACTTATGAGCAGATGGGCTGAAAATCCGATGATCCCCGAGAGAACCTATTCGAAAGACCGGCAGGAACAATTATGAAATCACTCACGACAGCAGGGCCTCTTTTATTCTTTTTATTCTGTATGCTGGCCGCAGCCGCCATAATCATCCTGATTCTGGTTCGCCGGCTCCGCCGTCTGGAGCAGATGATGCATACCAACCAGATGGCTGACCCGATTACCGGAATCGGAAACAGGCAATATTTTGCCTGGCGGTTTCAGTCCCTGATCTCAGATCAGGCCCAGGCAGGCTATTCGGTAGCCTTTATCGGCTTCGACATCATCAGAGTCAATCAGTACTACGGCGAGGAAGAAGCAGAAAACCAGCTGCGGTACGCGGCCTCTGTGCTCACCGGCACAGCAGCAGACGGCGATATTACCGCCCGGGTCAGCGGCGGAGGGTTTGCGGCTGCCCATATCTGCAGCGGTGAGGAAGATGGAAAAGCCTGGATCAAAGAGCTGCTGTACCGGCTGAACCAGTACTGCGATAAATTCGGAAAAGATTACCGTCCCTGTTTCAGCGCCGGCGTCTACATGGCGAACCGGAATGATCAGGACTGGGAAACCGTTCTCTCCAACGCCCAGCAGGGGTATCTGCACGCAGTCGCCAGCCGGCTGCCCTGGGTGATTACGAATCCGGAGCTGCTGAATCGGGAGCATGAGCGCAAGCAGCTGAAAAAGCATACGGCTGAGGCGCTGGAAAACCATGAATTTAAACCATTTTTTCAATATGTGGTGACAGCCTCTGACCAGAAAATCATTGGCGCGGAAACCCTCTCCCGGTGGGAACATCCCCAGAAGGGGATGCTTGCCCCCTCCCGTTATATTGACCTGCTGGAAAGCGAAGGGACGATTGCGGAGCTGGATTTCTATATTTTCACGGAAGCCTGCCGGCAGCTGGAGCAATGGCAGGCAGAAGGACGGAAGCTTTTCCTTTCCTGCAACTTTACCCGCATCACGCTGGATAGTCCTGATTTTGTCCAGCGTCTGAAGGATATCGCCCGCGCCTTTTCTTTTGACCACTCCAGTATGGTGCTGGAAATTACCGAGGACGTGACGGAGCGGAACAGAGAAACTGCTTACCAGAACATCCGGCAGTGTAAGGCAGCCGGCTTTACCGTTGCGCTGGATGACGTAGGCAGCGGGTATTCTTCCTTCGCCGATCTGCGGGATTATCCCATTGATATTGTGAAAATTGACCGCTCCATTCTGAACTGCGCTGTCACGCCAAAGGGAGCCGCCCTGCTGGAGAGCATGATCGTGATGATCCACAGCCTGGGCATGAAAGCTCTGTGCGAAGGGGTGGAAAGCCAGTCTCAGTACGAGATGCTGAAACAGATGAACTGTGATTATCTGCAGGGCTACTATTTTTACCGAACCCTCCCCATGGAGGAGGCCCGCCGGTATCTGGCCCGGCAGTAAACCGCCAAGCAAGCTGCAAGGAGGAACGTGCAATGGGAGAACCTCTGGTTTCTATTATCATTCCTGTGTACAATGGAGAAGCTACCATCAGCCGCTGCCTGAAAAGCGTACTGTTTCAGGATTACCTGAACCTGGAGATTCTGGCTGTGAACGACGGCAGCACAGACCAGAGCCTGGCGCTGTGCCGGGAGCTGGCCGACTATGATTCCCGGATCCAGGTCATTGACCAGCCTAACGCCGGCGTGTCCGCCGCCAGAAACCATGGGCTCAGCCTGGCCAGAGGAAAATATATCCCGTTTCTGGACTGTGATGACTGGATCACTGCGGATGCTACAGCCCGCATGACTGCCCGGGCGGAGGAAAGCGGCTGCGATATGGTCATCGCAGATTTCTACCGGGTGGATCAGGACCGCATGGAGCTGAAAACCCATATCCGCAACCCCCATATGATGAACCGGCAGGAGTTTTGCCGCTGTATGATGGATGAACCGGCTGATTTTTACTATGGCGTTCTCTGGAATAAGCTGTTCCGCCGGGATATGATCGAGGCTCACCATCTGCGCTGCGACACGGAGCTGAGCTGGTGCGAGGATTTTCTTTTTAATCTTCAGTATATCCGTCACGCTGAAACCTTCTGCGCCATTCAGGCCCCTGTCTATTATTATGTAAAAACCAGAGGCAGCCTGGTGAGCACAGAGGTCAGCCGGCCGGCCCGGGTATGGAAGGTTCGCCGGATGCTCCTCCAATATTACCGGGAGCTGTACCAGAGCATGGGCATGTACGAAGAAAATAAGGGGAAAATCAACAGCTTTATGATCGCGGTAGCCCGGGACGGCAAAGTCAGCCGGATCGGATACCGGGGCTCCGGCCCTGAGTCTACCTATGGCGAAGAGCTGGAATGGCTGGGCCCTCTGGCTGATTAGGATTTTGACCCATCCCTCAGTACATGGTCAGGATCTCCCGTATCATCAGATAACCTGCCGGCCCCAGCAGCATTCCCCACAGGCCGAACAGGCTGATTCCCACATAGATCGAAATCAAGGTCTCCAGCCCTGTAATGCCCATCTCGCTGCCCATCATCCGGGCTTCCGCAAATTCTCTGAAAAAATAGCAGATTCCATAGATCACTGCCAGACCGGCCGCCGTCAGGTACTGTTTCTGGAAGAGACAAAACAGCGCCCACGGAAGGAGCACCGTACCCGTACCCAGCACAGGCAGAAGATCCACAAAGCCCAGTCCGATGCCGGCGGCGACCGGATAAGGATTGCCCAGCAGCCACAGACCGGCGATGCATATGCCTGTTACCGCCAGCAGGATCACCATCTGGCTTTTCAGATAAGCCCCGCCTGCCACTGCCAGTCTCCGGCACAGGGCTGTCGCCTCGGTGCCGAATGTGGATTTCTGCTGCCGCTTCTTCAGCTCGTCCATCTCTGTTACCGACAGGATACAGGCGATCATGGAAACGGTAAAAACGGTCAGGATCTTCGCCGTCCATTTCACTGCCGGAACAGACAGCTCCGCCACCGCCGGCATCAGTTTTTCCTCAATCTGTATATTGACGAAGGTTCTGGCCTGTTCCGCCGCGCCAACCAGGACGCCCTGGGGCAGCGACAGCGCGTCTTCTGCCTGGCGGCAGCAGGAAAACACCAGCTCCTCCGCCTCCCCGGCTATCCCGGGAAAATGCTCTGCCAGGCTGCCCAGCTGTCCGATCAGCTTCCCGCCCAAGAAGTAAAGCGCCGCTCCCGCCGCGCCGGCTTCCAGTGCCAGCAGTATGGCCGCGCTGACGCCCTCGGGTATTTTCAGCCGTTTTTTCAGCCATACCGTCAGCCGCTTCATCCGCACCGCCAGAAACCAGCCGATGACAAAGGGGGCCGCCACCGGCAGCACAAAGCGGAATCCCAGATAAACCAGCGCCGCTGCCAGCGCAAAAAAGCCGCCCCGCTTCAGCTTTTCCTTTCTGATTTCGCCCATAAAAAACCGCCCTCCCTGCCCTGTCTGTTTTGATACAGATAGAATAAGCAGTTCAGGCGGCTTTATACCCGGACAGTTATCCAGTTTCATCCAGATATCCTGCTTTATACCTTAAACCGGTAGCCCACGCCCCAGATCGTCTCAATATACTGCGGCTTGGCCGTATTAAACTCGATTTTTTCACGGATCTTTTTAATGTGGACGGTTACAGTGGCGATATCCCCCACCGATTCCATATCCCAGATCTTATTAAACAGCTCCTCTTTTGTATACACATGGTTGGGGTTCTGGGCCAGAAAAGTCAGCAGGTCAAATTCCTTCGTGGTAAACTGCTTCTCTTCTCCGTTGACATAAACCCGGCGGGCCGTTTTATCAATTTTTAATCCCCGGATCTCGATAATCTCATTCTCCGATGCAGTGCTGCCGATCAGCCGCTCATACCGGGCCAGATGGGCCTTCACCCGGGCCACCAGCTCGCTGGGGCTGAAAGGCTTGGTAATATAATCGTCGGCGCCCAGGCCCAGGCCCCTGATCTTGTCGATATCGTCCTTCTTCGCCGATACCATCAGGATAGGCGTATTTTTCGTCTTCCGTATTTTTTTGCAGATTTCAAACCCATCGATCTCCGGCAGCATCAGATCCAGGATAAACAGGTCGAAGTCCTCTTTCAGCGCCCGCTCCAGCCCTTTATTTCCGGATGTCTCAATCTCCACATCAAACCCGCTCAGCTCCAGATAATCTTTCTCCAGCTCTGCGATGGCTTCTTCATCTTCAATAATTAATAATTTACTCATAAATTACCTCCTGGTACTTTCTCAGCACAAAATGCATAACGGTTCCGATGGATTCCCGGCTGGTGGCCCAGATCTTGCCCCCGTGATCCTCGATAATCTTCTTTACGATAGACAGGCCGATTCCGCTTCCCCCCTGGGAAGAATTTCGGGAGGCGTCTGTCCGGTAAAACCGATCAAAAATATAAGGCAGATCCTTCTGCGCGATCCCCCGCCCGTTATCCTCAATTTCCACCTGGATGAAATCGCCCCGATCCTTGATCCGGATATTAATAATGCCCCGGCGCTTATCCAGATATTTGACGGAATTGCTGATAATATTGTTAATCACCCGCTTCATCTGCTCTGCATCGGCAATCACCACCGTGTCCTCGTCACAGTAGTTAAAATACCCCAGCTCGATGTTTTTCGCCTCCAGCTCAATGCCTACTTCATCGATACAATCCTTAAAATAGCTGGCCACATTGATTTTCGTAAAAACATAAGGGATACGGTTGGTATCGATTTTGCTGTAAAAGGTCAGCTCATCGATCAGCTTGTCCATGTCATTGGCTTTATTGTAGATCGTCCGGATATATTTATCCAGCCGTTCCGGCGATGAAGCCACGCCGTCCATAATCCCCTCCACATACCCCTTGATCGCGGTAATCGGCGTCTTCAGGTCATGGGATATATTGCTCAGCAGCTCCTTGCTCTCCATATCATACTGTATTTTTTCCTCCGCGGACTGTTTCAGCTGCCGCCGCATCGCTTCAAAATCCATACACAGCTGGCCGATCTCATCCTTCGTCCCCTGCACCTCCAAAGCGAAATCCAGGTTGCCCTCCTTAATTTCTCTGGTCGCCTTCTGCAGCTGAGCCAAAGGCTGAATAATAGAACGGTAAATCCAGGTAATCAGGATAGTCGCGGTAAACAGCAGAATAATCACCACCGCGACAAACATCTCGGTCATCATGCTCTGCACTTCCGGCAGCATCAGCCGCATGGGCGTCACAATATAAGCCGACCCTTCCGCCCCATCGGAAAACCGGAAATCCTGCTGTTTAATCAGGCATCTGGTATCGCTGCCTGTATAAAAACCGCCGTCATGAAAGCTGCCTGCCTCCCCATAATCCGGCAGCTGCTCCAGCAGCTTCACCGGCATGGAATCTACGCCGCAGTATATCATCTGGCCGGCCTTTTTCACCACCAGATAGGAATGCCTCTCCTCCAGTTCCCGGTTCCATGCATCCAGGATATCTGCGTCCGTCAGCTGATCCGGGTTCTCTTCTGCCGCCTGGCCCAGCTTTTCCTGAACAGGCTTGGTCAGATTGTCAAAAAACTGGATCGACGTCCCATATATCATCTCCTGGACATTTTCCATCCCGTAAGCCTGTTCCAGCGCCTGCGCCTGATAATTCCGCAGCCCTGCCAAAACCACGCAAAAAAGAAGAACAGGAACCAGTATGATAATCAAAAAGGCAGTCAGCAGCCTGTTTCTCAGCTTCATCTGTCATCCGTCCTCTCCCTGTCCCGAAGACGCTTCTGCACATCTCCGGCTGATATATGTATTATAGCATAGCCATGAAAAAATAAGTAGAAATTCGGCATAAAGATTATTAATTTTTCGTGAAACAGGGCAGCCCCCTAAGGAGCTGCCCTGACGCTTCGCCTCTTATTTCAGCTTCAGTTCGCTTAACACCTGGCCGCCGATCTGAAGGATGCGGTTCCGGGAAACCGGGATGCACTTGGTAATGGTTCCCTCCAGCGTTCCCTGATAGATGGTGCTGCCGTTCATGCCATATATCTGACAGTTCGTATCATTATAAAGGAGAATATAGTCTCCTGAAAATTCCGCATGGGTATAAGCCATCACCACCTCGGTGGAAAACAGCTCCTCTCCCTGGGCGTTATAAATGTGCATCTGCCTGGCGCCATCGGCGCTTTCCCCCTCTGCGATTACGCCGGCGCAGCTGCCGCTGTGAAATACGCTCTGGATCTCCTGGCCTTCATAGGAAACGCTTTTGGCCAGTTCCGGCGAAAGCGCGTTCTGCAGAGAATAAAAATCAATTCTGTCATCTGCGAAAGCGCAGGCCCATTCGCTGCCCAGGAAAGCCACCTCGCCGATCATGGCGCTTTCATATTCCATAAAGACGCCTACCACCCGGTCCGGCTGATTTTTTCCCACATCAAAATTGTAGAAAACCACCTTATTCTTCATCGTTCCGGCGTCCATGTAAATATAGGCCACCGCCAGCTGCTGCCCGTCCGGAGACAAACCGATATCCAGAGGATAGCCATATTCATCGATCATCGTTTTCAGCTCGATTTCCAGCTCTGTTCCTGTCCGGTCATAAAACTTAATCAGGTTGGAGCTGCTGCCCTCCAGAATCACCGCCACTACGCCCTGATCCGCCACCTGCGCCTTTGTCACCGGCATAACCGTGTCGGCCTGCCCGGTACAGCCTTCCGGCCCGAATATGTATATGCTGTACCCCTGCCGGTCGGCAATCACCGCATATTCCCCGCTGATCTCCAGCAGCGGCTCCTTCATCTCATAGCTCTGGTTCCAGAGCATTTCTCCGCTGTCAGAATAGCAGGCCGCGCCGTCACGGCTGTATTTCAGGATATTTCCCTGAAAGGAGCTGTACTCCGCCATGCCTCCGCCCTCCAGGGTCGTCTGTCCCAGCAGGGTATAGCCGCTGTAGGTTTTATGGTTCAGGTAATACCAGCCCAGAAGGATCCCCGCCGCCGCGCACAGCGCCAGCAGCGCCGCGCCCGCCAGCTTCTTCTTTTTCCTGCGGGCCAGCTGCTCCTCGATCTCCTGGGTTTCCTCTTCCATGCCGCCGGAAAGTGGTTCCGGGGCGTCAGCCGTCCCCCTGACGATTCGGCGCCTCAGCAGGGACTTTTTTTTCTCTCTTATATAATCATTCGTATCTGCCATATCTCATTTCACCTGTAATTGCTGGATTCTGTTTCTATGTCTGCGTAAGCATTATATCATACCTGCTGGCGCAGGCATGAGCCTCCGGTCGATGCGCATGATTCGCTGGGGTATATGCTTCCCTTTGGTCAGCGCGAATCAGCGCTGATATAATGCTTACTTCGTAAGCATTATATCATAAGAATCGGTTTTTTGCGACTTTATGTGGTTTGTTTTCCTGTCAGGGCAGCTGGAGAACTTGTCCGGCGAACAGATAATCCGGATTGTCTATGTTATTTTTCTCGCATAGCTCCTCCACCATGGAATCATTGCCGTAGACGGCGATGCTGATTTTCTGCAGCGTATCCCCGGCCTGAACGGTGTATGTATCCGGACGGGTGTCTGCCTCTGTCTCCCCGGCATTATCCTGTGTTTCCGGCTGGGCAGCAGTCTCAGAAGCCTCTGTCTGTTCCTGGCTCTGTGCGGTTTCTGCCTGCTCTGTCTGACCCTGGACAGATTCTGCCTGGCTCTCCTGGCCTTGCGCCGTTTCCGCCTGGCTTTCCTGGCCTTGCGCTGTTTCCGCCTGCCCCTCCTGGCTCTGGGCAGCTTCTCCCTGCCCGCTCTGGCCTTCTGCCTGCTCCATTTCCGTTGGCTGGATATTGGCGGGCACCTCCTGGATCACCGTCTGACTGTTTTCCTCCGCCTGTATCGTCTCTCCTCCATTCCGGGTCTCTACCAGAGCCGAAGTCTGCATATCCCGGCGGCCGTAAAAGGCCATAATGCCAATGAGAAAAACACAGGCCAGAGAAGCCGCGTGAAAGAAGCTATAGCTTTTCCCGTCGGTACGGGGCTTCTTCTTCCGGCTGTCTCCGGCATCAGCAAGCCTTCCATACTGGAAGACCGGCTGGCCGCCTGACCGGCTCTCCGGTATGTTCCCTTTTATGCCGCCAGCCTGTCCCTGCGGCATTTTCTCCGGCGTTTTCTCCCGTTTGCTCTCCATCCGGCGTTCCGGCTTTTTTTCCTGCATGATTTTCCGGTAATTTTCCACCACAGTTTCTGCGCTCTGCTCCAGCTCCGTCCGGTAATGGGGCGTGGAAAGGATCATGTATTCCTGCATCTCCTCATTCCGTTCATAGTAAATATGATAGCCTTTCAGCCGTTCCAGTCCCCGGATAGAAGAAACATAAAAGTCCGCCTCCCGCTCCCTCTGCCAGTAGAGCACCTGATATTCCCGGTCAAAATACCGGCGGAACATCCGGCACGCCCATTCCTCTGACACATTTTGTCCCTCATTTTCACACAAAAACCAGCCCCAGATCTGGGAACCGGGAAACCTGACGCGGATGGTTTCCTCAATCTGATCCCATCCGCCGCTGCTCTGAATCTCTTCCTCCGTCACCTCCATAGCGCCGCTCAGAAAAAGATAGACGGAATGCTCTGTCCTCTCCTTTCTGCCCAGCAGCAGCCCCCACCGTTTTCCGCCGTTTCCCCGGCTGTTCAGACGGTGAATATAGGTAACGGCGTAATCTTCGATATAAATCCTGATCCAGTCCTCGATTTCACCGATCTGACGTATATTTTTCGGTATTTTCTGAACCTCCATCCTTCCGCCTCCATGCTATCTGTTTCAGCATATTATACGACGGAGGGAATGCGCAGGCTGTCATTTTCTGTCTGCCGGGGCAGAAAAGTTTTTGACATTCCTCCTGCTTTTTCGATTCCCCGGCAAATACAGTCCGCCAGCTCCATCACGACAGAAAGCCTGGTATTTTGCAGCAGCAGCGGTTCAAACCTGCCCTGGCTGCCTACAATCCCGGTGATGGCAATATGCCCCACCGCCGTCAGATCCTTGCTGACGCCCAGGCCCGGCTTGATCGCTCCTTTGGACAGCGTAATACAGCCTACATGATCCTTGGCTCCTACGGACGCGTCGATTGCCACGACTACGGCATCCGCATAGTCCTCCTGGATTTTCCGGATGGCCTCTTCCAGGTTTACGGCATGAACCGGCCTGCGCAAAGTTCCCAGCACTGCCGGGCTTTCCTTTCTGCTTCTGGTCAGCATATGGCCGATCAGCGGCCCCAGACTGTCGCCTGTAGACCGGTCGCTGCCAATACACAGATACAGCAGCCGCTCTTTCTTTTCTTCTGCCTGGATCTCTGCTACAAGCCGGGCCAGCTGCTCTGCAAATTGTTCCGGCGAGAATCCGTCGCCGGCCCGGTAATACATAATAGGGTTATGATTCACGGGATTCACCTGACTCCTTCTCTTGATAAAAGCCCCGCCGCTGATATGCGCTTTTTCACACAGTCCGCAGAAGCGGGAGTTACCTGATCTGATTTTTGGACTCTTTATGAGTCCCTGTCCCTTTCAGTATTCCCCAAATTAACCGGTGTATACCAGTAGCCTTCTTTTCCCGCAGGCAGGAAATTGGTAAAGCCAAACATGGACGCCATCACCCGCTCCCGGTCTCTGGAGGAACCAGGCACTCCCAGATAATACTGATAAGGCTCTGCGCCTTTGTAACAGGCCAGAATCAGATGATGGTGCCGGTAATAGCCATGGAGCAGAAAGCTGTTATTTCCATATATCCAGTTTTCCCTGGGCAGCCGCCCGATATCCCGCGGCTTAATTTTCAGGATCTCCCAGTCATTTCCCATTCCGGTCAGCACCATTTTGGGATATTGGCAGGCCAGCCCCTCCCAGATACTGTCCGGCATTTTCCCGCTCTCCCGCCTCCTGCTGCCGGCTTCTCCGTCTCTTTTTCCATATTCCCGGCGCAGTCTTTCCTCCGGGCCTGCGGAAGCCAGAACGGTTTCCGCTTCTTTTTCCTCCAGCAGTTCCCGCAGCTCTCTCCACTCCCGTTCCCGCTCCTGTTCAGTCTGGCTTCCGGCAGCTGCTGCATCAGCGTCCTTCTCCGTTCTTTTTTCCTCCTGCCGGTCTGTCCGCGCAGGCCATACCTCCGCTCTTTTTTCTTCCCCCGTTTCCTGTCCGCCTCCGCCTTCCGTCCTTCTGTCAGCCGGTTCTCCTCCATCTTCCGCTCTGTCCTGCTCTTCCCCGCCGGTTTTCTGCTGCTTCTCCTGCCCGGCATCGGTTTTTTGGCCTATTCTTTCCGTTTCTTTGCCTGCTTCTTCAGGCAGTCCTTTCTCCAGATTTTCCTGAATCTGTGCAGCGCGCAGCATTTCCTTCGGCATAAATAAGGGCAGATCATCCCACACCGTGGCGCAGATTACCGGGTATCCCTCTTCCGGCCTCAGCTTTGGTATCCCCGCCTCATCCCGCGCGGCAGAGCAAACCATAAGGCCGGCCACTTCGCTCAGGCCGGCAGCTTCTCCCAGAAACCGCTCCGCCGGCATCTGGCTGTTCCACTCTCCCTGTCCGTTTCCCACAGCCAGCCTGCCCAGAGGCCACAGCTTCAGACCTCTGTCCGTCCGTCGAAAGCCATATATATTCCAGCGGGGCGCCCGGTTCAGAAAGATTCCTCTAACCCACAGACGGGCCCGGCACTGCCCATTTTTTATCTCAATTTTAGCAAATCCGGAATTTTGTTCTCTGAGCTCCTGCTGATAATAATACAGGTAAGAAAACAGTCGTTTATAATCAGACATACTTTCATCTCCCCTCTCTGATATATGTATGAGGAGAGATGGAAAAATATTAAAGAATCGCAGGATTTTTTCCCCTGATCAGATTCAGCTTTTCTGCCCTGGACAGCTTTTTTACACCGGCTTCCCGGCGCATGGCCTCCTGCCTGGTGGCAAATTCTTCCCAGTAGCACAGGCGCACCGGACGGCGGCTGCGGGTATATTTGCTGGCGGTTCCGGCATTGTGAGCCTTCAGCCGTTTTTCCAGATCATTGGTCCAGCCTGTATACAGTGTTTGATCGCTGCATTCCAGGATATACATATAATTTCCCATAGCATTGTTTCCTTCCTCTGCCTGTTCAGTGGCATACAGGCGGGCGGTGCATATACTATATCAGATGGGTTCCCCATCTGATATCCCAATTTTATATTTTATACCGCTCTGTACCCGACAATCTGCGCCGCCGTTATCGTTACATTTTTACAGAAAAGCAGACCTATCGCAGAATACAGGATTTCATGTGCCTAAAAGGCACCCGGACAATATACCATGCCCCGGCAGGAGGCGCCGGCGGTGCTTTCCGGCAGAGAACTTTCTCTGGCATAAAAAGTGCTGTGAACCCAGGATCCCCTACATTCACAGCACGCCTACATAGCCAGTCTCTCTTACAGCATTTCTTCCGCTTCCTTCAAAATCAGAAGCCTCTGCCCGGTTTTCAGCAGGCTGCTGTCCAGCCCGTTGATCTGTCTGACCGATTCCTGGGTGGTGCGGAATTTTTTTGCGATTCCCCACAGCGTATCTCCCTGCCGGACAATATAGCCCACGATACCCGGCATTCTCTCGATTTCATCCAGATCCAGCGGTGATTCGGCCACAGAGCGGATAATCTGCTCTTCGACCCGTCTCAGCACCAGTACGTCAAAGGTAACGGCTGCCTTAATCTCGATCTCATCGCCGCCCAGCATCAGCGCTGCCAGCTGCTCCAGCCCCGGCTTAATCCGGTACACACAGTCCGGTGCAATGCCCTTTACCTCAACCACATACTGGAAGGGCACAGCGCTTTTTACCGACTGCATCGGCCGCCTGTCATCAGCGGAAATATACAGCACCGTCACGCAGACGGCCCCTTCCACCGCCAGGCCCTCTTCCCTGACCTGTACCTGGTCGATTTTTACGCTGCCATCACAGTGGCATACCTGCAGCAGTTTTTCACTGCCTCCCAGCGTAAATTTATCTGACAGCCTGCACTTGGACACATTTTTTACCATCAGGGACTCAAAATAAGCTTTCTCCAATTCCGGCTCCAGATTCTTTCCCGGCGCGTACACGTCTGACAGAATCTCAACGGCCTCTTCCTCATACAGCGTAATGTCCAGCTCCAGCACCGCGTCCAGAGACAGGATCCTGTTTTCCCCGTCATAATCCGGCGACGCCGCCAGCTCCTGGTTCTGCAGCCGGACATCGATAGCAGGAATCATCTCCTCTGTGCAGTCCGGCAGATCCACTGTCCCGGAAAAGGGCACAGACCGCTCCAGCCACTGAACCGGGATATGTTCTTCCTCCCCGCTGTACATGCAAAACAAAAGCAATTCTCCCCGCAGGCTGACGCCGCCGTCCATCGGCCGGGTTTCTGCGCCTCGCAGCTGCAGGCTGCTCCACAGCACTTCCCGGATGTTGGGCTTGCTGGCAGGCAATTCTATCTCCTCCCGTATCCGGTATGTATCCTTTTTCTGCAGGGCTGTCTGAGCCGCCTCAATGGTCTTTTTCAGACAGTCCAGGCTGGTTTCCCCGGAAGCGTCCACCGCTGCCTGCTCATCATAAATCCGCTGGATCAAGAGGGTAAAGGTAATCACCGCCTTGACGCTTACTTTCCGGGAATTTACCAGGTCGGCGCTGAGATCTTCGATATCCCACTGCACCTGTATATGGTCATTCTCCTCCAGCCCGTCGATATTCACCAGCTCATCGAAGGGGATATCTCCCGCCAGGCTTTCCACTGCCCCCTGAACCGGCGTCTGATACAAAATATGAAATGCCAGCTTTCCTCTCAGCCCCGCCCGGTCGCCCATTACCCGGCAGTCATCCAGCCTGACGTCCCCCTGCTCCTGAATAATATATTCAATATCCGCCTTTGTATCCGGCACATTACGGTCATCGTCCAGTGTAATCTGCGTTACCGTTTTCCCTTTCAGCCGGTTCATATATATGGTTTTCCTGATCAGCTCCATGCCAGCCTCCCCCTGTTCCATTCATCAGTCTTTCCTATATATATGAACAGAACCGGAAGAATAGAATCAGCCTCCGGTATTTCCCTCCGATTTGGCCGACAGCAGATTGGCCAGTCCGGCGAACTGCTCCAGCGTCAGCGCTTCTCCCCGGATGTTCAGCGGCAGTCCCAGCCGATCCAGGGCAGCTTCCGCCTCTTCTCTGGACAGTCCCAGGCCAGGCGCGTTGCGCAGCGCATTTACCAGGGTTTTTCGCCTCTGGTTAAAGGCGCCCCGGATCAGACGGAACATCAGCTGTTCATCCTGTACCTGAACCGGCGGCGCTTCATGGCGCGTCAGCCGGATGACCGCCGAGCCTACGGCCGGCCGGGGAATAAAACAGTTCGGCGGCACATTCGCTACGATCTCAGGCCGGGCATAATACTGAACCGCCAGAGACAGCGCCCCATAATCCTTTGTCCCCGGCCCCACCCGCATCCGGTCAGCGACTTCTTTCTGCACCATTATGGTAATGCTGTCCAAAGGCACATGGCTCTCAAACAGTCCCATAATGATCGGCGTTGTAATATAGTAAGGCAGATTGGCCACCACCTTCACCGGCCGTCCCTGGTTTTTCTCCTGAACCAGTTTTTCTACATCTACCTTTAAAATATCCCCATGGATAATGGTGACATTATCGTATCCCTTTAATGTTTCCTCCAGGATCGGTATCAGCTTGTCATCAATCTCCACGGCCGCTACTTCTCTGGCAGCTTCCGCCAGATACTGGGTCATGGTGCCGATTCCCGGGCCGATTTCCAGCACAAAATCATCCCTGCCAACCTGCGCCGCCCGGATGATCTTCTCCAGTACCCTGGGATCGATCAGAAAGTTCTGGCCAAACTTCTTCTGAAATGTAAACTGATGCCGCCGCAGGACATCAATGGTATTCTGGGGATTTCCCAGATCTGCCATATCTTCTCTCCCTTCTTTCACTCTGTGTAAAAAACTGAGGCCGGAACCGCAGCCGGCGTCCTTTCGGCGCCCTGCCGCGGTGCCCGGCCCCAGTCTCTTACAGACGGTAAAACTCTTTCGCGTTGTTCCAGGTTGCCTCCAGTACCTGTTCCATATCCAGCCCTTTGATCTTGCTGATTTCCTCCGCCACATAGACCAGCATGGAAGAATCATTCCGTTTTCCCCGGAAAGGAACCGGTGAAAGATAAGGACAGTCTGTCTCCAGCAGAATCCGGTCCATGGGCATATAGTCCACTACCTCTTTCAGTTTCCTTCCGTTCTTAAAGGTAAGGACACCGCCGATTCCCAGATAATATCCCATATTCAGATACTCTCTGGCCATCTCCACACTGTAGGAAAAGCAGTGGATGACCATGGAGTAAGCAGGCCCTCCTGCCTCCCGAATCAGCTCCAGCGTATCCTGAGCCGCCTCCCGGCTGTGGATAATCACCGGCATATCCTTTTCCCGGGCCAGCTCCAGCTGACGCCGGAACCAATATTTCTGCGTCTCCCTCGGTTCGGTATCCCAGTAATAATCCAGGCCGATTTCTCCGATGGCAACGACTTTTTCTTCCTCTACTGCCTGGGAAAGCCACTGGAAAGCCTCCTCATTCAGATCGCCTACGTCAGAAGGATGGATGCCTACCGCCCCGTAGACCATCTGCCAGCGGCGGGCCAGCTCCACTGTGGCCCTGGCCCCCTCCAGGCTGGAACCTACATTTACGACTGCGCCTACATTTTTTTCTCTCATGGAAGCCAGCAGGCTGTCTCTGTCCTGATGAAAAGCCTCCGCGTCATAATGGGCGTGGCTGTCAAATATCATTCCCATGGCCTTATGATACGGTGGAGCCGCTGATCATATCCCGGTCCACTGTCACCATCGCCAGATGATCCGCATCGTCCCCTGCCGCCAGCAGCATTCCTTCTGACAGAATACCGCACAGCTTCGCCGGCTTCAGGTTCGCTACCACGATCACCTTTTTGCCCACCATTTCCTCCGGTTTATAATATTTCGCGATTCCGGACACAATCTGACGTGTCTGGCTGCCTACGCGCACCTGCATTACCAGCAGCTTTTTCGCCTTTTTCACCGGCTCGCAGGTCAGCACCTCGCCCACCAGCAGCTGCAGCTTATCCACATCTTCGATGGTAATTTCCGGTTTCGCTTCCACCTCCGGATAAGCTGTTTCCTCCGGCTGCGCCTGGGCGGCATGCATCGCTTCTACCTTCTCCATAACCTCATTAATATCCATACGGGCAAACAGAATCTCTGGCTTTTCCGTTACCTTGCTGCCTGATTCATAGAGGCCGAACTGCTCCATTTCCTCCAGGCTGCGCAGCTTTCCGTTCAGCTGGCCGAGAATCTTCTGGGAGGTCTGATGCATAAAGGAATCCAGCAGGCTGGCGCCAATGCAGATGCTTTCCACCAGGTTATAGAGAACTGTCGCCAGACGGGGCTTCATCTCCTCTGATTTTCCCAGAACCCAGGGCGTTGTCTCATCAATATATTTATTGCACCGCTTAAAGAGGGTAAAGATCTCTGTAATAGCGTCCGCCACTCGCAGTTTCTCCATTTTTGCGTCCACAGCCTTTACCGTCTCCAGGGCGCAGGCCTTCAATTCCTCATCCACCGCCTCTGAGACGCCGGTGTTAGACACCACGCCGCCAAAATACTTATTGGACATGGAAATGGTACGGTTCACCAGATTGCCCAGCGTATTGGCCAGATCAGAATTCATCCGCTCCACCATCAGCTCCCAGGAAATCACGCCGTCATTTTCAAAGGGCATTTCGTGCAGGACAAAGTAGCGGACGGCGTCCACCCCAAAGAAATCCACCAGCTGATCGGCATACAGCACATTTCCCTTGGATTTGCTCATCTTGCCGTCTCCCTGCAGCAGCCAGGGATGGCCGAATACCTGCTTCGGCAGCGGCAGTCCCAGCGCCATCAGGAAGATCGGCCAGTAAATCGTATGAAAACGGATGATATCCTTCCCGATCAAATGCAGGTCTGCAGGCCAGTATTTCCGGAACTGCTCTGTAGACTGGCCGTCACAGTCATAGCCAATGCCTGTGATATAATTGGTCAGTGCGTCCAGCCATACATAAACCACATGATTCGGGTCAAAGTCCACCGGAATCCCCCATTTGAAGGATGTCCTGGAAACGCACAGATCCTGGAGGCCAGGCAGAAGGAAATTGTTCATCATCTCATTCTTTCTGGATACCGGCTGGATAAACTCCGGATGCTCGTTAATATATTCAATCAGGCGAGGGGCATATTTGCTCATTTTAAAGAAATAAGCCTCTTCCTTCGCCACTTTCACCTCTCTGCCGCAGTCAGGGCATTTGCCGTCTACCAGCTGGGATTCTGTAAAAAAGGACTCGCAGGGCGTACAATACAGCCCTTCATAATAGCCCTTATAAATATCTCCCTGATCATACAGCTTTTTGAAAATTTTCTGAACCTGCTTCTCATGATCCGTGTCTGTCGTCCGGATAAATTTATCATAAGAAGTGTCCATCAGATCCCATATGTCCTTAATCTGCGCTGCTACCCCGTCTACAAATTCTTTGGGCGTCAGTCCCGCAGCCTCAGCTTTCTCCTCAATCTTCTGCCCATGCTCGTCCGTTCCGGTCTGGAAAAAGACATCATAGCCCTGGGCTCTCTTATAGCGGGCGATTGCGTCTGCCAGTACGATCTCATAGGTATTGCCGATATGAGGCTTGCCTGACGTGTAGGCGATCGCCGTTGTAATATAATATGGTCCTTTATTCATAGCTCCTCCGTTCCGCACCCATACAGGCGCAAATATTACTGCGAACCATCTTCCGCATATGGCTGAAATTGCCATGATTCATACAGATATTGGCTGTTCCTGAATATTATAGTATATCTTGCCGGAGAAGTCAAAAGCTTCGCCCGCCTTTCATTTCACGTTTTCGGGCATACATCCTGTCATCCGCCAGCTTCAGCGCCTCCTCATGGGTAACAGAGCCTTCCTGCAGCACCGAATAGCCATAGGCAATATTAATCTCTACCTTTCTCTCCTGATTGACCTGGCGGATCTTCTCGTCCAGCGCTTTCAAAAGCAGCAGCACATCCGCCTCTTCATGCTCTGGCAAAATGACCACAAATTCATCGCCGCCCATCCGGTAGCTGTATCCCTGTTCCCCGAAAACCTCCCTCAGACAGCGGGCCGTATCTATCAGAAGGCGATCTCCCTCCGGGTGTCCATACTGGTCGTTAACCTGCTTCAGATTGTTCACATCCAGCACAATATAAGCCCGGCTGCCTGTCACAGCCGTCTGCTCCTGCTCCTGTGTAAAAGCATTGCGGTTTTTCAGCTGCGTCAGCATATCCACATAAGCCAGCTTCTGGTACATCGCCATGCTGGCGCTTCGCTCCAGATGATAATACAGCCGCCGGAAGGCAGAAACCATCAGACATCCGGTGAACAGTATGATCCCCGCGCCGTACAGATAAGGATAGCTGCCTGACATATTCATATAAAATACCGCCAGCGCGCACAGGCCGCATACAAACAGGCCGGACAGCCCCGCCCGCACCAGCCGCATCTCCTCATTATGGTACAGCCGGATTTCCCGCCTGGTGGCCCATAAAATTAAAAGCCCCGTCGCAATGATCAGGAAATGCTCAATCCAGAGTATTCGAAAAAGAGGAACCAGCCGAAACAGATAACCGATCTCACAGCAGGCCATAAGCAAAGTATACAGCAGACCCAGAATCCGCCACACCCTGCCGTCGCAAAGGGTAATCTGCCCCATATACATTACCAGAAAATAAGGCATTGCCATAAAAGAAAGAAAAGAAACCAGCATATTCACCGAGGTCTTGTCAGTAAACAGCTGCAGGATGCGGGAATCCGTTACAATCCAAACGCCGGCGCAGGAGATAAAAGCCGCCAGATAATACATCTCCCTGCTGTTATGATCCGGAATCTGCCTTTTCGCAATCAGATTGACCAGCAAAATCCCAAAAACCACAAACAGGCAGAAGCAGCCAAAGATAATCGCATACAGATTGTCCGTCAGAAAACGATGAAATACGCTGCTGCGCCGTCCGATATAGGAAGCGCCGTTTAATGACTGACGCAGAAGCTCCGGCGAAGACTCTGAGCGAAAGATAAGCTCTTTGCCTCCGCTGCCTTTGGGCAGCTCGATCCACTGCTGATTTACCCCTTTCTCATAGTAAATATCTTCATAGGCATAAATCAGCTCGTCTTCCAGAAAAATATTCACGCCGTACCCATAATTTTCTATGCTGAGAATCCAGCCCAAGCCTTCATCCTCCGGAAGGAGAAAACGGTATTCATATCCTCCGCCGGCAGCCTTTTCCCATTCACCGGTTAATACAGTCACTTCATCAATGTACAGCTTCTGCTCTGCCGATGGAATTTTTACCGCCTTCATGAGCGCCACTACAGTCAATATACACGTCAAAGCAAACAATATCCGATTGAACTGTCGCAAAACTTCGGCTCCTCTCTATTCTGTCAGAAGTTTGTTTTAATACAGTATAGCATAAAATATAATTTCATAATAGTAAAATTCCAGATTCTGTTTCTATGTTTTTAAAAGGGAACGCAGTTTGGTATAAAATAAAAAAAACTCTTGCTTTACAAGAGTTTTTAAGAGGCGCAGACCGGATTTGAACCGGTGGATACTGGTGTTGCAGACCATTGCCTTACCACTTGGCTACTGCGCCATTAATATTATATTACCCGACAGCTTATCATCTGTCAAGAACATTGTCCTAAAATGACTCCAGGGGGAATCGAACCCCCGTTACCGCCGTGAAAGGGCGATGTCTTAACCGCTTGACCATGGAGCCTTTTTTCTCGGGCTTCCTTCGCCCTCCCATACGGAACTTCTCTCAGGCTTCTGCCTTCCCTCGCTCCATATCCAACTCCCCGAGCAGGGCTCGAACCTGCAACAACTCGGTTAACAGCCGAGTGCTCTACCATTGAGCTATCGAGGATTACCTCAGGTGTTCCTTACACCCTCAAAGCCGCACACTGAAAATCTACATCTCACTTCCTCTTCCCTTTACCGCTTCCCATGACTTCGGTCAAGCTTCCAACCTATTAGTATCAGTCAGCTCCACACGTTACCGCGCTTCCACCTCTGACCTATCTACCTCGTCGTCTTCAAGGGGTCTTTCGGATATCTCATCTTGAGGGGGGCTTCACGCTTAGATGCCTTCAGCGTTTATCCCTTCCGAACTCGGCTACTCGGCCATGCCATTGATTGACAACCGATACACCGGCGGTTCGTCCATCCCGGTCCTCTCGTACTAAGGACAGCTCCTCTCAAATATCCTACGCCCGCGCCGGATAGGGACCGAACTGTCTCACGACGTTCTGAACCCAGCTCGCGTACCGCTTTAATGGGCGAACAGCCCAACCCTTGGGACCTACT
>CALWQE010000127.1 GCA_944383605.1 uncultured Lachnospiraceae bacterium | reverse complement strand
CTGGGATACGGTGCTTCTTTCCAGAAAATCCGACCGCCCGGTGGCTACAGATTATATTCATGGGATTTTCACAGATTTTCATGAATTTCACGGAGATCGCTGCTGCGCAGACGACCCGGCTGTCACGGGCGGCATTGCCCTGTTCCGCGGGAGGCCGGTGACGGTTATCGCTCAGGAAAAGGGAAAAAATACAAAGGATCATATATACCGGAATTTTGGCATGCCATCGCCGGAAGGCTACCGGAAAGCGCTGCGGCTGATGAAGCAGGCGGAAAAATTTCACCGTCCTGTCATCTGCTTTGTGGATACGCCGGGCGCATTCTGCGGGATGGAAGCGGAAGAACGGGGGCAGGGGGAAGCGATTGCCCGAAATCTCTATGAGATGTCCGCTCTCCGGACGCCGGTGCTTTCTGTAGTCATTGGCGAAGGGGGCAGCGGAGGCGCCCTGGCGCTGGCAGTGGCAGATCAGGTATGGATGCTGGAAAACGCAATATATTCCATATTATCTCCGGAAGGCTTTGCATCTATTCTGTGGAAGGACAGCCGAAAGGCTCCGGAGGCGGCGAAGGTGATGAAGCTGACGGCTGCTGACCTGAAGAAGCTGGGGATCATCGAGCGGGTGATTCCGGAAAAAGAACCGGCATCCCAGGATAATCTGGAAGGAATCTGCCGCTGCCTGAGTATGTATCTGGAAGAATTTCTGGATCAGTATGAATCCATGACGGATGAGGAGCTGACAGAGCGGAGATACCGCCGGTTTCGGAAGATGTAAGGCATGGGAAACAGAAAGACCGCATAAACATAAAGAAAAGCCGAAATGGAGCGGATCTTTATGCTGAACTACCTTTGGGCGGGGATGATTCTGGCTGGCATTTTTTACGGCGCGGTAACCGGCCGGATGGCCGAGGTAACGGAAGGGGCGCTCTCCGGCGTCAAGGAAGCAGTCAGCCTTTGTCTGACTATGGCAGGGGTAATGGCGCTGTGGACAGGGCTGATGGAAATCGCCGGCCAGTCAGGACTGATGAAAAAGGCTGCCGGGCTGTTAAAACCGGTGATCCGGTTTCTTTTTCCCGAGATTCCGGAAGGACATCCGGCCCAGGAAGACATTTCTGCCAATATGATCGCCAATTTCCTGGGTCTGGGCTGGGCGGCAACGCCGGCCGGCCTGAAGGCAATGAAAAGCCTGGAAACACTGAACCGGACGCCTGGAACCGCAACCAATGCGATGTGTACCTTTCTGATTGTGAATATTTCCTCTCTTCAGCTGATTCCTGTCAATATGATTGCTTACCGCAGCCAGTATGGCTCTGCCAATCCTGCGGCTGTTATTGTGCCGGCCTTTCTGGCTACTGCTGTTACTACAGTCTGCGGCGTGGCATTTGCCCGGGTTGCGGCCGGGAGGAAAGCAGGATGATGGATTTTCTGATTTTTTTGTCAAATTTTATTATGCCGCTGCTGATTTTTTATATAATCGGCTGCGGACTGTTATCAAAACAGCCGGTTTATGATATATTTATTCAAGGGGCCAAAAAGGGACTGTCCGCAACGGCGGAGCTTCTGCCCACGCTGTGCGGCCTGATGGCGGGCGTCAGCATTTTGCGGGCCTCCGGTTTTTTGGATGATGCGGCTGCCCTGGCAGGAAGCGTAACAGAGCTGTTTGGCCTGCCGGCTCCGGTAGTTCCGGTGATTTTTGTGAAAATGTTTTCCTCATCAGCGGCCACCGGGCTGGTTCTGGATCTGTTCCGGGAATACGGGCCAGACTCCCGGATCGGCTGGATGGTATCAATTATGATGAGCTGTACGGAAACCATTTTTTATACAATGTCTGTTTATTTTATGTCTGTACATATCAGAAAATCCAGATATACGCTGGCGGGGGCGCTGTTTGCCACGCTGGCGGGAGTGGCGGTCAGCATATTGCTGGCAGGGTAAGATTCTGATTCAGGAAGGTTGGTGAACTGTGGATCATTATAAAATGCTGAATGAGATTCTGGTCGGCCTGTTCCATGAAATTATGGATATTGAGGAAAAGGCTATTATTACAGAGGAATTTCAGGATATAACCAATAACGATATGCATGTCATTGAGGCGATCGGCATTCAGGAGCCCCGCAATATGTCTTCGATTGCGAGGGCGCTGGATGTGACGGTGGGCACCCTTACGATTTCCATGAACAGCCTGGTGAAAAAGGGCTATGTCACCAGAACCCGCAGCGAAAAGGACCGGCGGGTGGTGTTCATTGCCCTGACTGAAAAGGGAAAGAAGGCATATGCCCACCACCAACGGTTTCATCAGGAGATGATCGAAGCAGTTCTGGACGGCCTGTCAGAGGAGGAGACTCAGGTTCTGGCAAAAGTGCTGGAACATCTGCTCCGTTTTTTCCGGTCCAAGGAAAAAGAAGGCAGTCAGCGCTGATGGGCCGGATCCTTCTGGTCAGATGCTTCGATCTGCTCAAACAGATCAGAAATCAGGCATCCTGTGGTTTCAAAATGGATAAAATCCGTCACATGGCTGTCAGTCAGAACGCTGGCCTGGGCGGGGAAATCTTCATCCGCGTCATAGAAAATCAGCTGAAGGTGAATCTGAGGAAAAGCCTCAAATTCATAGCTGGCGTCCCCCTGGGAAAGCCGGATACCGCCCAGATTTTCACACATCCGGCTCAGCGTCCGGCTTCGGCCGCTAAAGCGGCAGGCAAAAGGGCCAAACAAAGGATCCTGCGGGGAGGCTGCGCGGGAAGCGGCGCCGTCCAGAGCAGTATTCGGCACCCATTTTCCGCTGATTCGCGGCATTTCCTTTACATAATACAACAGATGATAGCATGCCATCGCTTCGTTAAAATATACCAGGTCTGTCCAGACCTGGTTTTCTTTTTTTTCCAGCACTCCGTCTGCCAGGCGCAGGCGGTAGGGACGGCGAAAATAGCTCAGATAAAGATAACAGCTGTCTGTTTTCAGCTTCAGTATCGAGGCGGCCCGCTGAGGCTGATAATCTGTGAACAGCTCTCTCCACTGCTCACACAGCGCTTCATAATCCTTCAGCAGGACGCCTCTGCACTGGTATGCATGATAATTAACGCTCATAAGGTGGCTCCTTTATCAGTGGACGGACTTCTGAACCTGCAGGCTCAGAAGCGGAATATGGCAACGCCGTAGGCCTTCAGTGGGAAGGCGATAGAGTAGGGCCTGCCGTCACAGGGAACAGCCTCCGGCTTATAGGTGGGAGCTGCGCTCAGTTTTTCGGCCAGCCCGTGGGTTTCATCCAGCAGCAGGGTATGTTTCCGGCGGCAGGAAACGCCTACCCGGTAATCCTCCCGGGCCACCGGCGTAAAATTGCAGACGAAGAGGAAGCTTCCGCCTTTTTCGCTTTTCCGGATAAAACTGAAAATGCTGCGGTCGCCGTCGTTGCAGTTAATCCATTCAAAACCGTCCCAGTCATAGTCATGGTCATAAAGCGCATGGTTATTTTTATATAATTTCAGCAGACCGCTGAAAAATTTCAGCAGATCCTGGTGCTTTTCTTCCTGCAGCAGGTACCAGTCCAGCTGCGTTTCTTCATTCCATTCGTTCCACTGACCGAAATCCTGCCCCATAAAAAGCAGTTTCTTGCCGGGATGACCGATCATATATGTATAGGCAACCTTCAGATTGGCAAATTTATCATCATAAAGGCCGGGCATTTTATTGATCATCGAACATTTCAGGTGGACGACTTCATCGTGGGAGAGAACCAGAATAAATTTTTCGCTGGTGAAATATGTCAGGGAAAACGTCATTTTGTTGTGGTTGTATTTCCTGAAGTAAGGATCCTGCTTCATATATTCCAGAAAATCGTGCATCCAGCCCATGTTCCATTTAAAGGTAAAGCCCAGTCCGTCCTCTTCCGGGGATGCCGTTACGTTGGGCCAGGCGGTGGATTCTTCCGCGATTACCGCTACGCCGGGATTGCGCTTCTGCATAATGCTGTTCAGATGCTTGAAAAATTCAATCGCCTCCAGGTTTTCATTGCCGCCGTATATATTGGGAACCCACTGTCCGTCCTGTTTGCCGTAATCCAGGTACAGCATGGATGCCACCGCGTCTACCCGCAGGCCGTCCACATGGAATTTTTCCGCCCAGAACAGGGCGTTGGCAATCAGGAAGTTGGATACCTCATGCTTGGAATAGTCGAAAATTTTCGTACCCCAGTCCGGATGCTCTCCCTTCCGGCTGTCTGCATATTCGTATAATGGCTCTCCGTCAAATTCTGCCAGCCCGTGGCTGTCTCTGGGAAAATGGGCGGGAACCCAGTCCAGTATCACGCCGATTCCCTTATTATGCATATAGTTGACAAACCAGGCGAAATCCTCTGGCGAGCCGTAACGGGAGGTGGGGGCATAGTAGCCGGTGACCTGGTATCCCCAGGAACCGTCATAGGGATGCTCTGCAATGCCGATCAGCTCAATGTGGGTATAGCCGGTTTTCCGGACATAATCAGCCAGTTCCCTTGCAGCCTCCCTGTAATTATAATAACAGCCGCCGTCGTCATTGCTTTCCCCGCTGTGGCGCCTCCAGGAACCCAGATGAACTTCATAAATGGAAAGCGGGGAACGGGTCAGATCTTTTTCCCGGCGGGTTTTCAGCCATTTGTCATCTGTCCACCGGATACGGCTCAGGTCTGCGGTTACAGATGCGGTGCCGGGCCGCAGCTCTGCTGCGTTGGCGTAAGGGTCCGCTTTGAATAATATTTTCCCGGACTTTGTGGTGATGGCGTATTTATACAGCTCGCCTTCTTTAATCCGATCCGTAAATACTTCATAGATGCCGGAATCAGCCAGAGGCGTCATCGGACAGTCATCTGCGTCCCAGCCATTGAAATCGCCTACCAGACTGACAGAGGCGGCGTGGGGCGCCCATACGGCAAAATAAAAGCCTTTTTTGCGCCGTACTTTGGCCGGATGGGCCCCCAGTTTTTCATAAATTTCGTAATGGGTGCCGTTTCCGAACAGGTAACGGTCTACCTCGGTGATGATGTTAGCAGTTTTTTGTTTCATTTCCATACGTTCTCCTGTGGTTTTTCTTTTGTCTGCGCAAAGGGGTTAAATCCCATATTGCTTCACCCTTCGCAGTAAAAACTGATAGCGCATCTGAGCGGCTTTCAGTTCATAAATATAGCAGTCTACCAGCGCGGGGTCGTTGACCTGCTCGAAATTGGACTGGGCCCGGTCCAGGGCGCCCTGGGTCAGACGCAGATCTTCGATCAGCTGCTGCATTTCCGCGGAAGCGCCGGCTTTCTTTTTTTGCGCTTTTAGCTGAAAAATCATAGTAATCGCTCCCATATTTGTTATTTATTACTAAGTATAGTCAGGGAAAAAAGATTCTATGCACATGCAGCAAGCCACCCGCTCTCCTGACATTAGCGTACAATACATCATATTTTCTGTCAAGATTAGGGAATCCTTCTGGCGGTAGAAAAATAGGCCGGGACAGAATATATTTTTGGTTGAAGGTTTGAAAATGACAATCGTGTGCCAGATACTGAAAAGAAATTTCATGTATTTTGCAAAAAATAAAATTTTTTTCGAAATAAAATAGTTAAAGATTATAAAAATGCAAATTTATGCCAGAAATAAAAATACTTGACGGAATTGGAAATTGATGGGATAATACAAAATCATATCCTGCATGATTGCAGAACAACAGATCTGTTATATTCACAAATCCTGACGTCACGATTCTGACGTAAACTCCGATGTTCAGAACAACAGAAACATAATTGGGAAAGGGGAGAACTTTTTGGAAAATAGAAGTATGGGGATATTAGACCGGGAGCCGGGCTATATGAGGCGGCTGGCGGAATATATATCGTCAAAAGAAGGCTGCCGCATACGGGTATTTACTTTTAACAGCGAACAAGATGTTGCTTCCTATCTGGAAAAAAACAGCCTGGATATTCTCCTGGTAGGTCAGTCTATGGCAGGGGAAAAGATTCTTAACTGGGACAGAATCGGCCAGCTGGTTCTGCTGGATGAAGGGGAGGGCGGGGAAGACGGGCAGGGGCCGTCTGTCTATAAATTTCAGGCCGCCGACGGCGTGCTCCGGGAGGTTATGACCTGCTATACCAAAGAAAAGGGGGAGCCGCTTCGCCGTCCGCATCATTCCGGGAAGGGAACCGTGACAGGGGTCTATTCTCCGGTGAAGCGCTGCGGGAAAACGATTTTTTCTTTTGTGCTGGCCTGTGTATATGCGGAACAGCAGCGCAGTCTTTTTATCAGTCTGGATGAATTTTGTATGCTGGAGGAGCTGCGCCAGAAGGGAGAGGAGAAGGATCTGGCTGATATCATGTTTTTATACCGGCAGAATCCGGAGGGAGGATTCCGGCAGGCCGGCATGTTCGGACGGATACACGGGCTGGATTATATTCCTCCTGTAACATTTCCGTGGGATCTGCGCCAGATCAGGGCGGAAGAGCTGGCAGAGCTGATTCGCTGGGCCGCAGGGAGCGGCGGATATGAGAGAATCGTCCTGGATATCGGGGAGGGAGGGGACAGTCCTCTGGAACTGCTGGATGTGTGCGGGGAAATTTATATGCCGGAGCTGGACGATCCTGTCGCGGCGGAAAAAACAGACTCTTTTGAAAAGTATATGAAAACGTCCGGAAACCAGCAGCTGCTGGATAAAATAAAAAAGATACGGCTGCCCTGTATCCGCCTGGAGACAGAAACTGCCGGGATGGAAAGCCTGCTGTGGAGCCCGATGGAAAGCTTTGCGCGGGAAATAGCGAGGCTTCCGCTATGAGGGGAAAGGAAGAATACCTCAGCTTTCAGAATGAACTGATGGACAGGCTGGATAAAAGCCGGGAGCTGGAAGCAGGAGAACTGGAGGCGCTGGTCGGCGGGTTTGTGCTGGAAAAGGGCAGGCAGAAACTGATGAGCTTATCTGAAAAGGAAAAACTGAGAAAATTTCTGCTGAACAGTATGAGAGGCTTGGATGTTTTGCAGGAATTGCTGGAGGACAGCAGCGTTACAGAAATTATGGTAAATGGCCCGGACTGTATTTTTGTGGAGAGGAAAGGAAAAATTCAGCGCTGGCCGGCTGCCTTTTCTTCCAGGGAAAGGCTGGAAGATGTAATTCAGCGAATTGTGTCCGGGGTAAACCGGGTGGTAAATGATACGGTGCCGATGGTAAACGCCAGACTGGAGGACGGCTCCAGAGTCCATATTTTGCTGGCTCCGGTGGCGCTGAACGGCCCGGCGGTAACGATACGGAAATTTTCAGAAAACCCGGTTACAATGGAACAGCTGATATCCTGGGGAAGCATCACCGCGGAGGCAGCGGAATTTCTGGGAGCGCTGGTCAGAGCAAAGTATAATATTTTTATCAGCGGCGGAACCGGAAGCGGAAAGACTACCCTGCTGAATGCGCTGTCGGAATTTATTCCGCCGCAAGAGCGGATTATTACAATCGAGGACTCTGCGGAGCTGCGCCTTCCCCATATTCCCAATCTGGTTCGCCTGGAGGCCAGAAATAAAAATCTGGAAGGAAAAAACGAAATTACCATCCGGGATCTGATCCGGGAAGCGCTGCGGATGCGGCCGGACAGGATTAT
>CALWQE010000126.1 GCA_944383605.1 uncultured Lachnospiraceae bacterium | reverse complement strand
CTGAAGATCGGCCTGCTGGGCCGGTATCAGCCGGAAAATGCCATAACGGCCATTGAGGCTGTCCAGACGCTGTCAGAGCATGGATACCCGGTCAGCCGCCAGAATATTTATGACGGGCTGGCCCATACGGTATGGCCGGGCCGGTTCCAGATGATTTGTGCTTCTCCCCGGATCGTTATTGACGGCGCCCATAATCCGCCGGCAGCCAGAAGACTGAGGGAATCTGTAGATTATTATTTTGGCAAAGAACGCCTGATTTATGTGATGGGAATGCTGGCGGATAAAGATTACCGTCAGGTAGTACAGATTACCATAGAGCCGGCAGAGGAGGTGATTACGCTGACGCCTCACAGCCCCAGAGCCCTTTCGGCGGAAAAGCTGGCTGAGGTTATCCGGGAGAATGGAAAGAAGGCGACAGCGGCCGCCTCCTACAGAGAGGCTGCGTCTCTGGCCTTAGAGGCTGCCGGAAAGGACAGCGTGATTATGGTATTCGGTTCGCTCTCCTTCCTCCAGGAGCTGGCAGAGGAAATGAACAGCCTGAAGGAGGAGCCGCCCCGGGATCTCCCCCAGATCAGGGAGGAGCTGGATCAGCTGGACCGGAAGCTGGCGAGTCTGTTTGAGCGGCGGATCGCTCTGTCTGACCAGGTGGCGGAATATAAAATGTCTGTGGGAAAGCCAGTGCGGGATCTGGCCCGGGAGCAGGAAAAGCTGGAGCGGATGCGGGATCTGGCCCATACGGATTTTAACCGGCAGGGACTGGAGGAGCTGATGCGCCAGATGATGGCCATCAGCCGGAAGCGGCAGTATCAGCTGATGGAGGAACAGGGCCTGGGAAGCCGCCTGCCCTTCCAGCAGACAGACAGCCTGAACCTGGAAGAAGCCAAGGTAGTCTATCAGGGCGTGCCGGGCGCTTACAGCCATATCGCGGCGCTGAACTATTTTGGGGAAAATTTCAACGGCTTCCATGTGAAAACCTTTGAGGATGCGATGAACGCCCTGTCCGGAGGCCGGGCGGACTATGCCGTTCTTCCGATAGAAAATTCCACGGCGGGCATGGTGGGGGACGTCTATGACCTGCTGGCAAAGTATGATAATTATATCGTAGGGGAGACAGACGTCAGGGTAGACCATGCCCTGCTGGGACTGCCGGGCGCCTCTCTGGAGGATATCCGTCAGGTATATTCCCATCCCCAGGGATTGATGCAGTGCCATAAATTCCTCAACGAGCATAAGGACTGGCATCAGGTCAGTGTGGAAAACACAGCGGTAGGAGCCCAGCGGGTCGTTCGGGAGCAGGATATCCATAACGGGGCGATCGCCAGCGCCCTGTCAGGGAAGCTGTATGGCCTGTCGGTCATTAAAGCGCCCCTGAACTTTAACAGCAGCAATACCACCCGGTTCGTCATTATCAGCAGCAGGAAAATTTATACCGCTTCCGCGTCAAAAATCAGCATCTGCTTTGAGATCGCCCATGAGATCGGCTCGCTGTATAACATCCTGTCCCATTTTATTTTCAACGGGCTGAATATGTCGAAGATTGAATCCAGGCCGGTGCCGGGGCAGACGTGGGAATACCGGTTTTTTGTGGATTTCGAGGGAAATCTGAGCGACGTCGGTGTAAAAAATGCCCTGACCGGCATCTCAGAGGAAGCAGTCAGCATGAAAATCCTGGGAAATTACTGATGATGGGAAGAGGGAAAAGGAAATGAATGACAGAATATTATACCGGCAGCTGGAGTACCGGCAGCTGTTTGACGATATGGCGTGTCTGATGGAGAAAACGGACAGGGGAGAGATAGAAGCGGCGGACCGGGAGCGGCTGTATGGGCTGGTAAACGGCCTGGCAGAGCTGGCAGGCTCTCATGGGTTCCGGGGAAACATATGGCACAGCTATCTGGCTTACGAATTGGCTGACAATGAAAACGCCTTCAGTACCGCCTGTGAGAAAAAAGGAAAGGTCAATGGCAGTATTAACGCCTTTGCCTGCCATGATTTTCAGATTTTCAAAAAAATGTTCGATTATCCCCTGGAACGGATCGACCAGGCCTGCGGGACTGACGTAATGTCAGTGGTGACAGATTATGCCTGCGTCAATGAGGACAGCAGGATTTTCAACAAGCGGATCCGGGACAGGATCCAGGAGCTGAGCGTTCATCTGGCCCAGGCGGAAAGCCCGGAAGCCTATCTGGACATTGTGACCGGCTTTTACCTGGAATGCGGCGTGGGGAAACTGGGGCTGCACAAAGCCTTTCGGGTAAAGGGAAAGGGGCCGGAGGCCCAGATTGAGCCGATCACCAATATTGAACATGTTTATCTGAAGGATCTGATCGGCTATGAGCGGCAGAAGGCGAAGCTGACGGAAAATACAGAAGCCTTTCTGGAGGGGCGGCGGGCCAACAACTGCCTGCTCTATGGAGACAGCGGCACCGGAAAATCTTCCAGCATTAAAGCGCTGATGAACGAATATTATGGCAGAGGGCTGCGGATGATAGAAATCTACAAGCATCAGCTGGAAGAGCTGCCCTACATCATTGCCCAGATCAAAGACCGGAATTACAAATTTATTCTGCTGATGGACGACTTATCTTTTGAGGATTTTGAGATTGAAGATAAGTACCTGAAGGCGATTATTGAGGGCGGGCTGGAAAAACGCCCGGACAATGTGCTGATTTATGCCACATCCAACAGAAGACACCTGATCCGTGAGAAATTCAGCGACAAGCGGGAACGGCAGGACGACCTGCATGGAAATGATACGGTCCAGGAGAAGCTTTCTCTGGTGGCCCGGTTTGGCATTCAGATCTATTACGGCGCTCCGGAAAAGAAGGAGTTTCAGGAAATCGTCCAGAAGCTGGCTGACCGCTGGCATATCGACATGCCTGCAGAACAGCTGCTGCTGGAAGCCAACGCGTGGGAGCTGAACCACGGCGGTCTGTCAGGCCGTACCGCGATTCAGTTTATCACCCACCTGTCAGGAAGGAAGGGGTAAAAAATATGGCTATAACCACATTTGCCGCGATTGATGTAGGTTCCTATGACCTGCAGCTGGCGATCTATCAGATTTCGCAGAAAAACAGGATTGCGTGCCTGGATCATGTCAGGAAGACTGTGGCTGCCGGGACAGACACCTATTCAGAGGGAAAAATCAGTTACCAGATGATCGATGAGATGTGCGGGATTCTGCGGGATTTTATCGGGATTATCCATGAATATCAGGTGAAGGATTACCGGGCGTATGCTACCAGCGCGCTGCGCGAAGCGGAAAACAGTCAGCTGGTGCTGGATCAGATCCGGGTGCGCACCGGTATCCAGGTGCGGATCCTGAGCAATTCCGAGCAGCGGTTTCTCTGCTATAAAGCCATTGCCATCAAAGAAAATGAGTTCCAGAAAATCATCAAAAAAGGCACAGCGATCGTGGATGTGGGTTCCGGCAGCACGCAGCTGTCCCTGTTTGATAAGGACGCCCTGGTGACGACCCAGTACCTGCAGCTGGGCGCAGTCCGGATCCGGGAGATTCTGGGCCATCTGGATCACGATGATTACGAAACCAGAACGCTGATTCAGGAACTGGTGGACAATGATATCGACACTTTCCGGAAAATGTTCCTGAAGGATCGGGAAATCAGAAATCTGATCGCCACAGGCATCTGCGCCCTCTATCTGAACCGGATGAAGGGGATGGGAAACGGGGCGGAAAACAATGTGGAGAACAGTGCGGATAAGGTTACAGCAGGGGAGTTTATGGATTTTTATTCCAGAATCGAGCTGATGGACTATGAACAGATCGCCCTGGATATGGATATTCCGGTGGAGCACGCCTATCTGATGAAGCCCTCCGCCATGATTTACAAAAAGATGATCGAGGTAACGGGGGCGGAGCTGCTCTGGATTCCCGGGGTCAATCTCTGCGACGGCATTGTAGCGGAATATGGAGAAGAAAAACGGCTGATCCGGTTTCCCCATGATTTTACCGAGGATATTCTGGTGGCGGCCAGAAATATTTCCAAGCGGTATATGGGCAATAAAAAGCATAACCAGAGCCTGGAAAAGCTGGTGCTGAATATTTTCGACAGTATGAAAAAGTACCATGGCCTGGGGCGGCGGGAGCGGCTGCTCCTCCAGCTGTCAGCCATTCTCCACGACTGCGGAAAATATATCAGCATGAGGGATCCGGCGGAAAGCTCTTACCATATCGTAATGGCCACGGAAATCATCGGCATCTCCCACAGAGAGCGGGAGATTGTGGCGTATATTGTCAAGTATAATACAGGCCGGTATGAATATGAGAAGATTATGAATGAAGTCCGCAACCAGGAAACCAGCATTATCATCGCAAAGCTGGTGGCGATTATGCGGGTGGCCAATGCCATGGACCGGAGCCACAAGCAGAAATTTGACAATGTCAAGATCACGCTGAAGAACCAGAAGCTGATCATTACCACAGACAGCGCGGAGGATATCGCGCTGGAGCAGGCGCTGTTTGTAAAGAAAGCGGACTTTTTTGAAGAGGTATACGGCATCAGGCCGGTATTAAAACGGAGAAAGGGCGTGTAAGCTATGACGGAAGGAAAGATTGATTTTACCAATCCGGAATACTACCGGAACCGGGAACTGAGTTGGATTGCGTTTAACTATCGGGTACTGAGCGAGGGGAGAGACAAGACCATTCCCCTGCTGGAGCGGATGAAATTTTTAAGCATCACAGCCTCTAACCTGGATGAATTTGTGATGGTACGGATCGCGTCTCTGAAGGATATGGTTCATGCCGGCTATACCAGGCCGGATATCGCCGGCCTTACCCCGGAGCAGCAGCTGACGCTGATCAGCAGGGAGGTACACCAGCTGACGGAGGATCAGTATCAGACCTATAACCGTTCTCTGCTGCCCTCCCTGAAAAATCAGGGGATCAGTATCATTACCAGGCACGAAGATCTGACAGAAGAGGAAGGGGCTATTGCAGACAAATATTTTGCAGAGTCCGTTTACCCGGTTCTGACGCCGATGGCAGTGGATTCTTCCCGGCCTTTTCCCCTGATCCGGAATAAAACTTTAAATATCGCCGCCCTCCTTCAGAAAAAGAGCGGGGAAAAGGAACTGGATTTCGCTACCGTACAGGTGCCCTCCGTCCTGCCCAGAGTATTTGAAATCAAACGGGATGGAGAAGGGGTAAAGCTGATTTTACTGGAAGAGATTATCGAACGGAATATGGATAAGCTGTTCCTGAATTACAATATTGTGTGCGCCCATCCCTACCGGGTAATGCGAAACGCCGATCTGACCATTGATGAAGAAGAGGCTGAGGATCTGCTGGAAACCATAGAGAAGCAGCTGAAGCAGAGACAGTGGGGAGAGGTAATTAAGCTGGAAGCCGAAGGGGAAATGGATAAACGGCTGCTGAAATACCTGAAAAAGGAATTTGCCATCCATGAAGAGGACGTATATCTGATCAACGGCCCCCTGGATCTGACCTTCTGCATGAAGATCAGCGGACTGGCAGGCTACGACCATCTGCGGTATGAAAAATATATTCCCAAGCCTGTCCCTGCCTTTGAGAATGACGACAATATTTTCGACAATATTAAAAAGGGCGATATCCTGATGCATCACCCTTATGAATCCTTTGAGCCTGTGGTGAATTTTATCCGGAAGGCGGCAAAGGATCCGGATGTGCTGGCCATCAAGCAGACCCTTTACAGGGTCAGCGGAAATTCCCCCATTATCGCTTCTCTGGCCCAGGCGGCGGAAAACGGGAAGCAGGTAACGGTGCTGGTAGAGCTGAAGGCCCGTTTCGATGAGGAGAATAATATTAACTGGGCGAAGATGCTGGAGAAAGCCGGCTGCCATGTAATTTACGGCCTGCTGGGGCTGAAAACCCACTGTAAGATTACGCTGATTGTCCGGAGAGAAGAGGAAGGCATCTGCCGGTATGTTCACCTGGGCACAGGCAATTACAATGATTCCACCGCGAAGCAGTATACGGATCTGGGTATGTTTACCTGCCGGAAGACTGTGGGGGAGGACGCTACCGCAGTATTTAACATGCTGTCCGGTTATTCTGAGCCGCTGTCCTGGAACCGTCTTTCCCTGGCGCCCATCTGGCTGAAGAAAAAATTCCTGAAGCTGATCCGCAGAGAGCAGGAAAACGCGAAGGCGGGAAACGAGGCATATATCAAGGCAAAGATGAACTCCTTGAGCGACCCGGTGATTATTGCGGCCCTTTATGAAGCCAGCGCCGCAGGGGTAAAAATCGATCTGGTGGTCAGAGGCATCTGCTGCCTGAAAACCGGGATTCCCGGCGTCAGCGAGAATATTACGGTTCGCTCCATCGTAGGAAACTTCCTGGAGCACAGCCGGATCTACTGGTTCTGCAACGGCGGCCATGAGGAGGTTTATCTGGCCAGCGCAGACTGGATGCCCAGAAACCTGGACCGCCGGGTGGAGATTCTTTTCCCCGTAGATGACGAGGATCTGAAGCAGAGGGTGATGGATATCCTGAAGCTGGAGCTGGAGGATAATGTGAAAGCACATGTACTGCAGCCGGATGGAACCTATGAGAAGGTGGATAAGAGAGGTAAAACTTTGATTAATTCCCAGGAAATTTTCTGTCAGATGGCGGAAGACGCGGTGCCGGAGAAAGAGGATGTGAAGAAATCGCGGACATTTACGCCCATGTCTTCAGAAAACTGAGGAAAGATTTCTGCCGCAGGCATTTTGGAACAGATGCCTGCGGCATTTAAATTGTAATAATTTTTTCTGTTATTTCCGCTTTGCGTATGTTAGAATGGATAGCAGAAAGAATCAGGCGGGCCTTAAATATGGATGGCGGGATAGGTGAAACGATGGACAGGATGGCGGAACAGGTATTTGCGTATATGGCTGAAGGAGGCAGCGTGAGGATTTTGCGCTGCTTTTGTGCTGCGGGGCGGGCAGAGGTGCCGGAAGCGATTCAGGGCTGTCCGGTAACGGAGATCGGCCCCTATGCCTTTTCAGAGGGGATGGAGCCGCGGGACTGGGAAAAGGATGAGAGAGACGGCAAGGTACAGTTTACGGCGCCGGGCTGGGAGCATCTGCCCGTTCTGGCCGGAAACAGGCTGGAGGAGGTGATTCTGCCGGGAACAGTTCGGCGGACGGGCGCTTATTCTTTTTATAACTGCGGCCATCTCTGGCGGCTTTCTTTTTCAGATGGGCTGAAGGACTGGGGCCGGGGCGCTTTTACCGGCTGCCATCATATCAGACGGCTGGAAATGAGGTCGGCGGGGGAGGATGCTTGGGCGCTGAAGGAGGTTCTGTCAGAGCTTCATGAAGAACTGGAAGTGATCTGGAGCGGAAGTGAAGACGCCTGGCTTTGGTTTCCGGAATATTATGAGGAAGGGGTGGAGAATACGCCGGCCCGGATTCTGGTGACGATGGTTCATGGCAGCGGGCTGTATTACCGGAACTGCTTTCATGGGCGGAAGTTTGATTTCCGGGAGTATGACGCCCGCTTTCCCTATGCGGCAGCCCAGGAAAGGGCAGATTTTCTGGTCAGGATGGCCTGCGGACGGCTGCGGCGTCCGGCAGGGCTGGAGGAAGAGGCCGCCAGGGCTTACAGGGCCTATCTGACAGAGCATTTTCAGGAGCTGGCCTGTTTTTTCCTGGATCGGAAGGACACGGAAGGACTGGAATGGGTCTGCTGGGAGATGAGACGGGGAGGCCTTCCAGCAGAACGTTTGGACGATCTGATCAGCTGGACGGCAGACAGGGCCTTTCCGGCGGGGATGGCGGTACTGATGGAGTTTTGGCGCCAGCGGCCTGCGCGTCAGGGCGGCAGGCGCCGGCGGCTGGAGCTGTAGCTGCAAGGGGATGAGAGGGGGGTGCCCAAAATGATCGACACGATATGGAGCGAAAAAGAAAAGGGACAAAAAATCGCCCGGCTGGGCCAGGATATTTTACAGGTATCCCGCAATGATCTGTACCTGGCTATGCGTTTTTTCAGCGCTGCCCTCTTCTCTCTGGAGCCGGCGCCGGACAGCGGGGTACAGGTTATGGCCGCTGACGGCAGCTATCTGTTTTACCATCCGGCTGACCTGATTGAGCTGTATCAGCAGGGGCCGGAGCAGGTGAACCGGACGGTGCTGCACACCGTCTTTCACTGTCTGTTCTGCCATCCCTTTCCCAGACAGAAGCGGGATCCGCTTTACTGGAACCTGGCCTGTGATATCGCGGCAGAGTATTTGATAGACTCCCTTTTGGTGCCCTGTGTCCGGCTGCCGGTTCACGGACTGAAACGGCTGTTTTATCAGGAGCTGGAGGCTGCCGGGGGAGTGTGGACGGCGGAACGGGTCTATGGCTTTCTGGCAGGCAGGGATATGGATGAGCGGATGGCGGCCCGCCTGTCGGCGGAATTTCATCGGGACGATCACCGGTACTGGCAGCAGGAACCGGACAGCCCCAGGAATCAGCAGCAGCGCCGGGACTGGGATGACCTGCGGGAGAAGATGGAGGCGGAGCTGGAGCATTTTGCGAAAGAGGCCTCTGACGAGATGAAAAGCCTTACTGAGCTAATCCGCCGGGAGAACAGGGAACGGTATGATTACCGGGACTTTCTGCGGAAATTTACGGTGCTGCGGGAGGAGATGGAGGTAGATCTGGACACCTTTGACTATATTTTTTATCATTACGGCATGGAAACCTACGGAAATATGCCGCTGATTGAACCTCTGGAGACCAGAGAGGTAAAAAAGGTGGAGGATTTTGTAATTGTAATCGACACCTCCATGTCCTGCAAAGGGGAGCTGATCCGCTGGTTTCTGGGGGAAACCTGGAATGTGCTGTCAGAGGCGGAGCGGATGTCCCGAAGATTCCATATCCACCTGATTCAGTGCGACGATCAGGTGCAGGAGGACAGACTGATTACCAGCCGGGAGGAAATGGAGCAGTACCTGGAGCATTTTACGGCCCGGGGACTGGGCGGGACGGATTTTCGCCCTGCCTTCGCCTATGTGGAAAAGCTGCGGGAGCAGGGAGCTTTCACCAGGCTGCGGGGAATGATTTATTTTACGGATGGTTATGGCCGTTTCCCGGCGAAAAAGCCGCCTTATGAGACAGCCTTTGTATTTATGCAGGAAGATTATCAGGATGTGGACGTGCCCCCGTGGGCCATAAAGCTGATCCTGGAAAAACCGGAGGAACAGGGAGAAATTTGCCATGAATATTAAACGCGCGAAACAGGAAATCAAGGACGCCATTGAGGCCTATCTGCTGCGGGATGAGCGGGGGGACTATGTGATCCCGCCGGTGCGTCAGCGGCCTATCCTTCTGCTGGGTGCGCCAGGCATCGGCAAAACACAGATTATGGAGCAGATCGCCCGGGAGTGCAGGATCGGGCTGGTGGCTTATACCATTACCCACCATACCCGCCAGAGCGCTATCGGCTTGCCCTTTATTACCCATAAAGAATTTGGCGGCCGGGAATATGCGGTGACGGAATATACTATGAGCGAAATCGTTGCCTCTGTGTATGGGAAAATGGAGAAAACCGGGCTGAAGGAGGGCATTCTGTTTATTGACGAGATTAACTGTGTTTCTGAGACGCTGGCGCCGGCCATGCTCCAGTTCCTTCAGTGCAAAACCTTTGGCAATCAGGCGATTCCCCAGGGATGGATCATCGTGGCGGCCGGCAATCCGCCGGAATATAATAAATCTGTCCGGGATTTTGACGTGGTGACGATGGATCGGGTGAAAAAAATTGAGGTAGAACCGGATTATGCGGTCTGGAAGGAATACGCCCGGGAGCAGAATCTCCATCCGGCAGTAATCGCCTATCTGGACGCCCATCCGGGCAGGTTTTACCAGATGGAAACCACAGTGGACGGAAAGCGTTTTGCTACGCCCAGAGGCTGGGAGGATTTATCAGAGCTGCTGGATGTTTATGAAAAGCTGGGAAAGACGGCGGACTGGGAGGTGGCGGTTCAGTATATCCAGCATCCCAGAACTGCCAGGGATTTTGCCAATTATCTGGAGCTTTATAAAAAATATCAGGCAGACTACCAGATCGACAGGATTCTGGAAGGGAAAGTGGATGAGCTGCTGCTGAAAAAGACGGCCCATGCTTCTTTTGACGAACGGCTGAGCGTGATCAGCCTGCTGCTGGCTAAGTGCGCCGAGGCTTTCCGGCAGGCTGAAGAGCAGGACTGGCTGATACAGGAGCTTTTTCCCAGGCTGCAGAATTTTAAGGCGCTGCTGCGGGAGGATGGCGCAGATCCCGGGGACTGTATGGAGCGAATCCGGGAGGACATCTGGCAGGGGCAGGAAAAGAAGCAGCAGGCGGAGCTGCTGACCAGAAGGGAAAAGAGGCTGTACGGGCAGCTGCTGTCACTGGCGGAAGACTATGGGCGGCAGCTGCGGCAGAAAGAGGCGCTGACGCCGGAGCAGGCGCTGGCTCTGGTGCGGACAGCTTTTGATTCCTTCCAGGACGCGCGGGAGGAAAGGGTACAGGCGTCAGGACAGATGCTGGAGCATGCCTTTGACTTTATGGAGGCGGCTTTTGGAGACAGCCAGGAGATGGTAATCTTTGTGACAGAGCTGAATACCAGCCCTGTCTGCGTCCGTTTCCTCCGGGAATATGAGTGCGGCCGGTATTATCAGTATAACCAGCGGCTGCTGGTGAATCAGGCCCACCGGCAGCTGAGGAGCAGGATTGAGGAGCTGAAGGGAGAATAAACGATGGAAAAGACAAATTATGATATTGCGCTGGAACGAACCAGGCCAGTTTTTTTAGCTTATGACCAGGAAAAGATGATTCAGAAATTCAGTCTGGATCATGACAGGGATTATCTGTATCTGCGGATGCTGTGCCGCCCTTATCGGATCAGCCGGGAGAGCGGGCTGGCAGAATGGTCGGAAGATGGCTTTCAGACGATCCGGACAGGCGGATATAATGATACCATGACCATTTATGACGTTCTCGGCTATTCCAAAGACGGCTGCCGGCTGTCCGGGAATTTTACCACGCTGAGCGGCCTGCGGTATAACAGCGCTTTCCGCTCTCCCGATCAGTTTTATCAGGAATATGCGGATTATTTTGACAGCCGGACCCAAAAGCTGGATCAGGCCTGCGCCCGGCTGGAGGGAATCCGTCTGGAAGGCTGCGACAGCGGCTGGCAGCTGCCGCTGTTTGACTTTCTGCCGGTTCGAATCCAGCTGTGGAATGCAGATGAGGAGTTTCCTGCCAGTCTGAGGATCTTATGGGATGAAAACATTCTGGATTTTATGCATTTTGAGACAACCTTTTATGCAGCGGGACATATGCTCGGCCGGATCCGGGCGATGATGGAGAGCTGACGCGGCCGCGGACGGCGGCAGGAACGGGGCAGGCCAGATCCGGGCGGCGCTGGGAAACCGGCCCGCCGGGGCTGCCGGGAAGACAGACGGCCTGCCGGTTCGGCGGGCAGACGGCAGGAAAAGGGGATGGAAACAAGCGGAAATACGGTTTTCGTATTGTAATTTCCGGCATTTCCATATATACTGGGAATGTATAAATAGGAAAGACTGTACGGAAAGATTTCACCAAGGAGCGGGATAAAAGGGAAAACCATATCCACGCCGGCGTGGATCATGCGGATAGGAATGAGAGAAATACGGAGGACGAAATGATGGAAAGAATGACAGGAACAGTATCGAGAGGTCTGCGGGCGCCGATTATCCGGCAGGGAGACGACCTGGCAGGCATCGTGACAGATACAGTGCTGAAGGCCGCGGAAAGCGATGGGTTTTCCCTGCATGACAGAGACGTGGTGGCGGTAACGGAAGCGGTTGTGGCCAGAGCGCAGGGCAATTACGCTACAGTAGAGCAGATTGGAAAAGATGTGAAGGAAAAATTCGGCGATGATACAGTGGGCATTATTTTTCCCATTCTCAGCAGAAACCGGTTTGCTATCTGCCTGCGGGGCATCGCCATGGGCTGCCGGAAAATCGTGCTGATGCTCAGCTATCCTTCTGACGAGGTGGGCAATCACCTGATTGATCTGGACCGGATGGATGAGGCCGGTGTCAATCCCTGGAGCGATGTGCTGACAGAAGAAAGATTCCGGGAGCTGTTCGGCTACGAAAAGCACATTTTTACCGGCGTGGATTATGTGGAATACTACAGGCAGCTGATTACAGAAGCAGGGGCAGAAGTGGAAATCATTTTTGCCAATGATCCCAGAACGATTCTGAAATATACAGACAGCGTTCTTCACTGCGATATCCATACCCGCCAGCGTACCCGGCGGCTGCTGCTGGCAGGGGGCGCGAAAAAAGTATATTCCCTGGATCAGATTATGACAGCCAGCGTGGATGGCAGCGGTTACAATGACCGCTACGGCCTGCTGGGTTCCAATAAAGCGACGGAAAACAGCGTCAAGCTGTTTCCGATCCACTGCCAGGAGATGGTGGACGAGATCCAGCGGCGGCTGAAAGAAAAGACAGGAAAGAACATCGAGGTTATGATTTACGGCGACGGCGCTTTCAAGGATCCGGTGGGAAAGATCTGGGAGCTGGCTGATCCGGTAGTATCTCCGGCTTATACAAAGGGACTGGAGGGAACTCCTAATGAGGTGAAGCTGAAATATCTGGCCGATAATGATTTCGCCGGCCTTTCGGGAGACAGCCTGAAAGAAGCGATAAAAAACTATATCCGGGAAAAGGATGAAAAGGCTGCCAGCCTGGTAGGCACCATGGTGACTCAGGGCACCACGCCCAGAAGGCTTACTGACCTGATCGGTTCTTTGGCCGATCTGACGTCAGGCAGCGGCGACAAAGGCACGCCGGTGATTCTGGTGCAGGGCTATTTCGATAACTATACAAAATAACAACGTATGATGTCAGCGCGGTTTTTCGGAACCGCGCTGAGGTTTTTCCTACTTCCCCATTCTGGGAACAGGTGGCGGCGCGCGAAATGTTATACCACAGGCATTTCCGAACAGATGCCTGCGGCGCACGAAATGTTATATATTTACCTTGCATTATATGGAAGAATCCAGTAAAATAGAAAGTCGAAGATTACGCGGCTGCATATAAAAGACGAAGGCAAACTAGAAATCAGGCGGATTTTCTCCGCCGGAGGGACAGATGGGAATTATAAGAACGGCGAAGCTGGTATATGAATATATCCAGCACAATGAAGAGAATGAAGTGACGGAAGTGAACCGGGCGATAGACGGCGTGGATATTGATATCCAGGAGGGAGAGTTTGTGGCCATCCTGGGCCATAACGGTTCTGGCAAATCTACCCTGGCAAAGCATATGAATGCCCTTCTCCTGCCCACAGAAGGAACGATCTGGGTAGAAGAGGATGATACGAAGAAAGAAAGCGCAGTCTGGAAAATCCGTCAGACCGCAGGGATGGTGTTTCAGAATCCGGATAACCAGATCGTAGCCAGTATGGTAGAAGAGGATGTAGCTTTCGGGCCGGAAAATATAGGCGTGGAGACTAAGGAAATCTGGAAGCGGGTAGACGAGAGCCTGAATGCAGTGGGAATGGCCGCTTACCGCCATTATTCTCCCAACCGGCTGTCCGGCGGCCAGAAGCAGCGGGTGGCCATCGCCGGGGTGATGGCGATGAAGCCGAAGTGCATTGTTCTGGATGAGCCTACCGCTATGCTGGATCCCAACGGGCGCAAGGATGTGATCCGTACTGTGATGGAACTGAACAAACAGGAAAATATAACAGTAATCCTGATTACACATTATATGGAAGAAGCAATTCATGCCGGCAGGATCATTGTAATGGACGACGGGAAAATCGTGATGGAAGGAACGCCCAAGGAGGTGTTTTCCCAGGTGGAACAGCTGAAGCAGTACCGCCTGGATGTGCCCCAGATGACAGAACTGGCTTATGAACTGCGGAAGGAAGGACTGCCGCTGCCGGCAGACATTCTTACGATCGAGGAGATGGTGGAGGCATTATGTCAATTACGCTGAAGGATGTAACCTACTGTTATAATCAGGGGACTGCCATGGAGGTTTACGCCCTGAAAAATGTGAGCCTGTTTATTCCGGACGGCCAGTTTATCGGCCTGATCGGACATACCGGTTCAGGAAAATCCACGCTGATCCAGCACCTGAACGGTCTGGTGCGGGCTACCTCTGGCGAAATTTATTATAACGATCAGAATATCTATGATGAAAATTTCAGTATGAAAACCTTACGGAGCAAGGTGGGACTGGTATTTCAGTATCCGGAACACCAGCTTTTTGAGGTGGATGTATTTACCGACGTCTGTTTCGGCCCGAAAAACCTGGGGCTGCCCCGGGAGGAGATCGAAAAGAGAGCGGAGGAATCCCTGACGCAGGTAGGGCTGGATCAAAGTTATTATAAAAAGTCTCCCTTCGAGTTGTCAGGCGGCTAAAAACGGCGTGTGGCCATAGCCGGCGTACTGGCTATGGAGCCGAAGGTGCTGGTGCTGGATGAGCCGACGGCGGGCCTTGACCCCAGAGGCAGGGACGATATTCTGGATCAGATCGCTTTCCTCCAGAAAGAACGGAAGATTACCGTGGTGCTGGTTTCCCACAGTATGGAGGATGTGGCCAAATATGTGGATCGTATTATCGTCATGAATCACGGGCAGGCTGTGTTCGACGGCACTGTCAGAGAGGTGTTCCGCCATTATAAGGAGCTGGAAGCGATCGGGCTGGCGGCGCCCCAGGTAACGTATCTGATGCATCAGCTGAAGGAAAAGGGATTCCCGGTAGATGAAGACGCTACCACTGTGGAAGAAGCAAAGGAATCCATCCTGCACGCCCTGGGCAGGAAGTAAAGAACAGGCAGGAGGAAGCGGAAGAATGAGAAGCATTACTTTGGGCCAGTATTATCCGGTGGAATCTCCGATCCATAAACTGGACCCGCGGGTAAAACTCGCTGTTACACTGATTTATGTCATATCGCTGTTTTTTGTGGACGGACTTATCGGATACGCGGTGGCCGC
>CALWQE010000125.1 GCA_944383605.1 uncultured Lachnospiraceae bacterium | reverse complement strand
AGGAATCGCGGTGAAGCGGGAGGCGCTGGCAGATTACGGCAGGCGCCTGAAAGAACGGATCGATGTGGCGGAACAGGAAATTTACCGGGACTGCGGCGAAACCTTCAATATCAATTCGCCCAAGCAGCTGGGAACGATTCTCTTTGAAAAAATGAAGCTGCCCTACGGGAAAAAGACCAAAACCGGCTATTCCACCTCGGCAGACGTACTGGAAAAGCTGCGGCCTGACTATCCGGTGGTGGGAAAGATTCTGGAATACCGCCAGCTGACCAAGCTGAAATCCACCTATGCGGACGGCCTGGCTGCCTTTATTCAGGAGGACGGGCGGATTCACGGGAAATTTCACCAGACCATTACCGCCACAGGACGAATCAGCAGTACGGAGCCTAACCTGCAGAACATTCCCATCCGGATGGAGCTGGGCCGGGCCATCCGGAAGGTCTTTGTGCCCCGGGAAGGGTTTGTTTTCCTGGACGCGGATTACTCCCAGATCGAGCTGCGGGTGCTGGCCCATATGTCCGGCGACCAGCGGCTGATCCAGGCTTACAGCCAGGCCCAGGATATCCATGCCATCACCGCGTCTGAGGTATTCCATACCCCGCTGGATCAGGTGACGCCTCTTCAGCGGCGCAATGCCAAGGCAGTGAATTTCGGCATCGTATACGGCATCAGCGCTTTTGGGCTAAGCGAGGATCTGAGCATCAGCCGGAAGGAAGCGACAGAATATATCGACCAGTATTTCCGTACCTATCCGGGCGTGAAGGCATTTCTGGACGGCCTGGTAGAGCAGGCGAAGGAAAAAGGGGCCGCCGTCACTATGTTTGGCCGGCTGCGTCCGGTGCCGGAGCTGAAATCCAGCAATTACATGCAGCGCCAGTTCGGCGAACGGGTGGCGATGAATTCCCCGATCCAGGGAACCGCCGCGGATATTATTAAAATCGCCATGATCCGGGTAGACCGGCGGCTGCGCCGGGAGGGGCTGCGTTCCCGCCTGGTGCTCCAGATCCATGACGAGCTGCTGGTGGAAGCGGCAGAGGAGGAGGCAGAAGAGGCCGCCCGGATCATGCGGGAGGAAATGGAAGGCGCAGCCCGCCTTTCTGTGGCCCTGGAGGTGGATCTGCATATGGGAGAAAACTGGTTTGAGGCCAAATAAGGGGAAAAACGGCGAGAAATGAATGGAAAGGAACAGATTGGAATCGTGAAAAAAATTATTGGTGTAACAGGAGGCGTAGGCGCGGGAAAATCCAGCGTGCTCAACATACTGGAGAAGGAATTTCACGCCTGCGTTATTATCGCAGACGAGGTGGGCAGAAAGCTGATGGAGCCGGGCCAGACATGTTATGACCGGATCGTGGAAACATTTGGCCGGGAGATGGTGCTGGATGACGGGCGGCTGGACCGGGAACAGCTAAGCCAGCTGGTATTTCAGGACAAGAAGCAGCTGGAGGCGTTAAACGCCATCGTTCATCCTGCGGTGAAGGCGGAAATCAAACGGCTGACGGCAGAAAGTGAAAGCAGGCTGATCGTGATTGAGGCGGCTCTGCTGATCGAGGAAGGCTATCGGGAGCTGTGCGACGAGCTGTGGTATGTTTATGTGCCTGCCCAGGAGCGGATCAAACGGCTGTATGAAAACAGAGGCTATTCCGAGGTAAAGTCCTATGCGATCATCAGCAACCAGCTCAGCGATACCCAGTTCCGGCAGAACTGTGATTTTCTGCTGGACAACAGCCGGTCCATCGAGGCCACCCGCAGCCAGATTGAGAAGCGGCTGGCAGAAAGCGGCATCCAGGCGTCATGATGCGGATGATGAGTATTGCCAGCGGCAGCAGCGGCAACTGTATTTATATCGGCTCGGATACCACCCATATCCTGATCGATGCGGGAACGACAAAAAAACGGATTGAGGCCGGGCTGAATGATCTGGGACTGACAGGAGAGGATCTGTCAGCCATTCTGGTTACTCATGAACATTCTGACCATATCAGCGGCCTGGGGGTGATGCACCGGAAATATCCGGTTCCCATCTTCTCCACCAAAGGCACCCTGGAGCAGGTGTCCCGGTGCCAGTCGCTGGGCCGGCTGTCGGCGGAGGTATTCCGGGAAATCAGCGCCGATGAGAAATTTCAGATCGGGGATCTGGAGATCCTCCCTTTTTCCATCAGCCATGACGCGGCCCAGCCGGTAGGATACCGGATTCGCTGCGGCAGCCGGTCGGCTGCGGTGGTGACAGACCTGGGCCATTACGGGCAGTATCTGATCGACAGGCTGCAGGGGCTGGATACTGTTTTGCTGGAATCCAACCATGACGTCCGTATGCTTCAGGCAGGGCCTTACCCCTATCCGCTGAAACAGCGTATTCTCGGAGACAGGGGCCATCTGTCCAACGAAAGCTGCGGCAGGCTGCTGGGGGAGATTCTCCACGACAGCCTGAACCATATTATTCTGGGACATCTGAGCAAGGAAAACAATATGGAGGAGCTGGCCTACGAGACAGTGCGGCTGGAAATCACCATGGGAGACAATCCTTACCGGGCCTCCGATTTTCCGATCGATGTGGCAAAGCGGGACCGCCCGTCTCAGATAATCTGTATATCATCTTAGGAAACTGATCCCAATCCCGCGCCAGCCCCGGAGCGGGTTTTACACACCATAACCGAAAGGATTTCATTTATGAAAAAAACCATTATTACCGTAGTCGGCAAAGACACCGTCGGCATCATCGCCAGAGTCTGCACCTATCTGGCAGAAAACAATGTGAACATCGAGGACATTTCCCAGACCATCGTCCAGGAATATTTTAACATGATGATGATCGTGGACGCCAACCAGTCAAAAAAGCCCTTCGCAGAACTGGTAAAGGGACTGGAAGCGCTGGGAGAGGAGATCGGCGTGAAAATCCGCTGCCAGCATGAGGATATTTTTACCAAAATGCACAGAATCTGACAGATCACTCACCGGAGGCGCGTATGATTAACATATTTGAAGTCAATGAAACCAACAATATGATCGAAAAGGAATCTCTGGATGTGCGCACCATTACCCTGGGCATCAGCCTGCTGGACTGCTGCGATGCGGATCTGGAAACCCTGAATCAGAAAATTTACAATAAAATCACCACCGTGGCAAAGGATCTGGTGAAAACCGGCGAAGACATCGAGCTGTCCTACGGCATCCCTATTGTAAACAAGCGGATTTCCGTAACGCCCATCGCCCTGGTGGGCGGGCAGGCCTGCCGGACGCCGGAGGATTTTGTTACGATAGCCCGGACGCTGGACGCGGCGGCGAAGGCTACCGGCGTCAATTTCCTGGGCGGCTATTCCGCCCTGGTATCTAAGGGGATGACGGCGGCGGATGAAAATCTGATCCGTTCTATCCCCATGGCGCTGAAGGAGACAGAGCGGGTGTGCAGCTCTGTCAATATCGGTTCCACCAAAACCGGCATTAATATGGATGCGGTGAAGCTGATGGGGGAGATCGTCCTGGCAACGGCCCAGGCCACAAAAGAGCAGGATTCCCTGGGATGCGCCAAGCTGGTAGTTTTCTGCAATGCTCCTGACGATAATCCCTTCATGGCAGGCGCTTTCCACGGCGTAACCGAAGCGGACGCCGTCATTAACGTAGGCGTCAGCGGCCCCGGCGTAGTAAAACACGCCCTGGAGGCAGTGCGGGGAGAAAACTTTGAGGTTCTCTGTGAGACTGTGAAAAAAACCGCCTTTAAAGTGACCCGTGTAGGCCAGCTGGTGGCGAAGGAAGCCTCCGAGCGGATGGGCATCCCCTTCGGCATCCTGGATCTGTCCCTGGCGCCTACCCCGGCGGTAGGAGACAGCGTGGCGGATATTCTGGAGGAAATGGGGCTGGAATCAGTGGGCGCGCCCGGCACGACGGCCGCCCTGGCTCTGTTAAACGACCAGGTAAAAAAGGGCGGCGTCATGGCCAGCTCTTATGTGGGCGGGTTAAGCGGCGCCTTCATCCCGGTCAGCGAAGATCAGGGAATGATTAACGCGGTGGCCAAAGGCGCTCTGACCCTGGAGAAGCTGGAGGCTATGACCTGCGTCTGCTCCGTAGGGCTGGATATGATCGCCATCCCCGGCAGCACCTCCGCAGCCACCATCTCCGGCATCATCGCCGATGAGGCGGCTATCGGCATGGTAAATCAGAAGACAACGGCAGTCCGGGTGATTCCCGTCATCGGCAAGGAGGTAGGAGACCGGGTAGAATTTGGCGGGCTGCTGGGCTATGCGCCGGTACAGCCGGTGAATCCCTACAGCTGTGAAAAATTTATCAGCAGAGGCGGACGGATACCGGCGCCGATTCACAGCTTTAAAAATTAAGGAAGAGGCGTTTTCCGGATAAAGAGCACGCCCAGCGTGTTCCTTCCGCAATGGGAGGAGATCGTGCAGCCTGCCCGGGTAAAATGCACCTCCCGGAAAGGAAGCAGTTCTTTTACCTGACGCAGGCACTGGTCACAGATCTCCGGATCGCAGCCTGCATGGGTGACAAAGACATGATCCAGCTCGATGTCAGAGGCGTCTTTTAACTGATCCGCGATATAGCGGGTCAGGACAGAGGCAAATTTTCCACGGTATTTTTTGCCTACGGACATTTTTCCATGACGGACGATAATGCTGGGCTTTAACTGAAGCAGATTGGCGCCGAAAGCGGCCAGAGCGGAGCACCGGCCTCCTTTGTAGAGAAATTCCAGGTTGTCCACCACAAAGGAAGCGTCCACTCTGGCTGCCAGCTCCCGGCATTGCTGGGCGATGGTTCCGGCGTCCAGTCCCTGCTCCCGCATTTCTCCGGCGCGCAGAAGCAGCAGCCCGCCTCCAGTGGAAAGATTCCCTGTGTCTACCACATGGACATTTGGGTACGGCTCTGCTGCAATCACGGCGTTATGATAAGTGGAAGACAGCTCTGAGCCGATGGTGAAAAAGACGACAGAATAGCCTTCCTCCGTACATTTGGCAAAGAAATCGGTAAAATCGGCGATGTTTACCGCAGCGGTTTTGGGCAGCTGTCCCGTTTTTTCATAATGGGCATAGATATCGTCCGGGCTGATGTCGATCCCATCGGCATAGGACTGGCTGCCCAAAGTGACCTGAAGGGGCAGGATATGAACCTGATACCGGTCGATCAGTTCCCTGCCCAGATCGGTTGTGCTGTCGCTGGCCAGCAATATTTTTTCGCGCATAAAATCCCTCCCTTTCTTTACGCTTTCTAAAAATTATATCACAAAATGGCGCGATGAAAAGCAAATTTTATGTCCGCCATTTTCCATAAAATATTTTGAGAAAAGCCAAAAAAGGAATTGACAGCGGAAAAAATATGTGGTAAGTTATTGAAAACCGTTGAGGAAGAGTAGTAAGCTGAGGGAAATGTTTCAGAGAGCCCCGGATGGTGGGATTGGGGTACAGGGAACGCAGCAGAATGGACTTCTGAGGGCGAGCTGAACATACAGTAGGCGAGCCGGAGCAGATACTCCGTTATCAAAATCGGCATATGACAGTATGCGCTGAGAGGGTATCCCCAGGATACCAAGCCGGGTGGCACCGCAGGAGTTGTACTCCTGTCCCTGCAAATATGCAGAGACAGGATTTTTTTTATTCCATGGAAAAGTTCTCTCTGCATTACTGGACATCAAATTTATCACAATGGAGAGGAGAAAGATGATGAGCGAGAAAACCATTCCCTACAAAATTTATCTGGAAGAAAACGAGATGCCGAAACAGTGGTATAATGTGCGGGCTGATATGAAAAACAAGCCGGCCCCTCTGTTAAACCCGGCAACGCTGCAGCCGATGGCCTATGAGGATCTGCGGCCGGTGTTCTGCGATGAATTAATCCGGCAGGAGCTGGACGATGTCACTCCTTATATTGACATTCCCCAGGAAATCCAGGATTTTTATAAAATGTACCGTCCATCTCCCCTGGTGCGGGCTTATTGCCTGGAGAAAAAGCTGGATACGCCGGCGAAAATCTATTATAAATTTGAGGGCAACAATACCAGCGGCAGCCATAAATTAAATTCCGCCATCGCCCAGGCTTATTACGCGAAGCAGCAGGGCCTGAAGGGCGTAACCACAGAGACGGGAGCAGGCCAGTGGGGAACGGCCCTGTCTATGGCCTGCGCTTATTTCGAGCTGGACTGCCGGGTATATATGGTAAAGGTATCCTATGAACAGAAGCCCTTCCGCCGGGAGGTTATGCGCACTTACGGCGCTTCCGTAACCCCTTCCCCTTCTGAGACGACGGCGGTCGGCAGAAAGATACTGGCCGCTCATCCGGGCACTACGGGAAGTCTGGGCTGCGCAATCTCTGAGGCGGTGGAAGCGGCTACCAGTATGGAAGGCTACCGGTATGTACTGGGCAGCGTGCTGAACCAGGTTCTTCTCCATCAGACGGTAATCGGCCTGGAAACCAAGGTGGCGCTGGACAAATATGATATTGTGCCGGATATTATCATCGGCTGCGCAGGCGGCGGCTCCAATCTGGGCGGGCTGATCTCCCCCTTCATGGGAGAGGTGCTCAGAGGCGAGAAAAACTACCGTTTTATCGCAGTAGAGCCTGCATCCTGCCCCAGCCTGACCAGAGGCAGATTTGCCTATGATTTCTGCGACACCGGCATGGTATGCCCCCTGGCAAAAATGTATACGCTGGGCAGCGGCTTTATCCCCTCTGCCAACCACGCCGGAGGGCTGCGCTACCACGGCATGAGCAGCATTTTGTCCCAGCTGTATCATGATGGACTGATGGAAGCGGTGGCAGTAGAACAGACCTCCGTATTCCAGGCAGCAGAGCAGTTTGCCAGAGTAGAAGGCATCCTGCCTGCTCCGGAAAGCAGCCATGCGATTAAGGTGGCCATTGACGAGGCGATGAAGTGTAAGGAGACCGGCGAGGAGAAGACCATTGTATTCGGCCTGACCGGCACCGGATATTTTGACATGACTGCCTATGAGAAATTTAACGACGGCAAAATGTCAGACTACATTCCCACAGATGAAGACCTGCAGGCCGGATTTGACGGGATTCCCCGTTTTCAGGGAAATGAATTTTAAACAGGAAAACTTAATGTAAATGGAGAAAGAGGCAAGATGGAATATTTCATTGCGTTCCTGGAAGGAATCGTTACATTTATTTCACCCTGCCTCCTTCCTATGCTTCCGATCTATATTCTGTATTTCGCCGGGAGCGGGAAGGAACAGGGACGGCGCAGGACGCTGGCAAATGCTGCCGGCTTTGTCCTGGGCTTTACGCTGGTTTTTGTCCTGCTGGGCGCTTTTGCCGCCAGTATCGGCAGGCTGCTGGCCCGTCATCAGCAGGCGGTTCACCTGGTTACCGGCCTGATTGTGGTGGCGTTCGGACTGAATTTTGCCGGGTTTGTGCAGATCCCCGTTCTGAACCGGACTGTCCGGCTGCAAAAGGATCTGTCCGGGGCAGGGTTCTGGCAGTCCGTTCTGTTCGGCATGATTTTTTCCATCGGATGGACGCCCTGTGTCGGAACCTTTCTGGGCTCGGCGCTGATGCTGGCTTCCAGCCAGGGAACGGTGGGCAAAGGCGTGATCATGCTCCTGTGCTATTCGATGGGGCTGGGGCTGCCCTTTATGGTCAGCGCTGTTTTTATCGATCAGCTGAAGGGAGCGTTTCAGTGGATTAAGAATCACTATGGACTGATTAATCGGGTCTGCGGTATTTTGCTGATTTTGGTGGGCGTCCTGATGATGACCGGATATATGAACCGGCTGCTGACAGCGCTCAGCTATGCGTAAGACAGACGCCGGGTTATTGTCAGGCAGACTGGCCGGACACGGAAAAGGAAAGGAAATTCCATGGGAAAGAAAGGGAAAACATTGCTGACAGCAGCAGCGCTGATCGTGCTGATTGGAGCGGCAGCCGCCGCTTACCATATGCTTCAGGCAGGAACAGAGCTTCCCCGGTGGCAGCAGGCTGCCGGGACGGAAGAAAACAGCGGCGAAGAAACCGGGGCTGCCATGCAGGAAAAGGAGGAAGCCGGGGAGGGAACGGCTGCCCGGGAGGAAACAGAAGGAGAAGAAAGCCAGCGGCTGGAAGCCTTTGATTTTACGGTATATGACGGGGAAGGCCAGGCTGTCAGCCTCTCTGATTTTAAAGGCAAGATCGTCCTGATGAATTTCTGGGCCACCTGGTGCGGCTACTGCGTCAGCGAGATGCCGGATTTCCAGCGGATTTATGAAGAATACGGCGATCAGATTCAGGTGATGATGATTAACGCGACCGACGGCGTCAGCGAAACCCAGGAGGAGGCCGCGGCCTATATTGCAGAACAAGGGCATACCTTCCCTGTTTTCTATGATCTTCAGTATGACGCCTGCTATCAGTACGGCGTCTCGGCCCTGCCGATGACCTTTATTATAGGGGCAGACGGATATATTGAAGGCTACGCCAGAGGGGCAGTCAATTATGAAGTGCTGAAAAATGCCCTGGATCCAATGCTGGAGGGGGCATGATTCTTTGCTTTTTTTTCAGTACCTGTCAGAGAATCTCTTTTCAAGCGGAAAAAATGTGCTATAATATCCGGTAAAGGGAGTTGTGATTTTTCACAATAATATCATGTAAAAATTGTATATTATTACATGATAATCCAGCACAGCTGGAATCAGAATAATAGTATCATTTTGTCTGCCAGATAAGGAGAGAAGCATGAGGGGTATTTATACCAACATTACAGAAATCAGAAGAAAAATCTTTACAGAGGTAGCCCGCCTGGCCTATGAGGGCGGGGATTACAGCCGGATTGAGGAGCTGCCCTATCAGATTATTCCCGGCGAGGTGGCTTCCTACCGTGACAGCGTATTCCTGGAACGGGCGATCGTGGGAGAGAGGCTCAGGCTGGCGATTGGCCTGCCTCTGCGGAAAATGACAGAGCACGCGCCCATTTCCCAGGGGATTAACGAAAGCGCGGTTGCAGAGAAATATTATGAGCCGCCGCTGATCAATATTATTAAATTTGCCTGCCATGCATGTCCGGACAGGGAAGTTCGGGTGACAGACGCCTGCCAGGGCTGCCTGGCCCATCCCTGTGCGGAAATCTGCCCGAAAAACGCCATTTCCATCGTGAACGGACGGTCGGTGATCGATCAGAGCAAATGTATCAAATGCGGCAAATGTCTGAATGCATGTCCTTATCACGCCATTCTCCGGCTGGAGCGGCCCTGCGCTCAGGCCTGCGGCATGAAGGCGATTACAACCGACGAGCTGGGACGCGCCCATATCGACCAGGAGAAATGCGTTTCCTGCGGAATGTGCCTGGTCAACTGTCCTTTCGGCGCTATCGCAGATAAGGGACAGATTTTCCAGACCATTCTGGCAATCAAAAGCGATACCCCGGTTTACGCGGCGGTAGCCCCCGCCTTTGTGGGACAGTTCGGAAAGGAACTGACGCCGGAGAAATTCCGTAAGGCCATGCAGCTGCTGGGCTTTGCCGATGTGGTGGAGGTGGCTGTAGGGGCCGACCTGTGTACCATCGAGGAAGCCAGGGATTTCCTGGAGGAGGTGCCGGACAAGCTTCCCTTTATGGGAACCTCCTGCTGCCCCTCCTGGTCTGTGATGGCGAAAAAGCTGTTCCCGGAATACGCCCACTGCATCTCCATGGCCCTGACCCCCATGGTTCTGACCGGCCGGCTGATTAAGAAAAAGCATCCGGGCTGCAAGGTGGCCTTTATCGGTCCCTGCGCCGCGAAAAAGCTGGAAGCCAGCCGGAAGAGCATCCGCAGCGATGTGGATTTTGTCCTGACCTTTGAAGAGCTGATGGGTATGATTGAAGCCAAAGCGCTGTCTCTCGATCAGATTACGGAGGAAAGCCCTTTGTCCGAGTCCAGCGGCGACGGGCGGAATTTCGCTGTCAGCGGCGGCGTAGCCCAGGCTGTGGTCAACTGTATCCATGAGATGGAGCCGGAGCGGGAGGTAAAAGTAGTGCGTGCAGAAGGGCTGGCAGAGTGCCGGAAAATGCTGACGCTGGCCAAAGCAGGCAAATACAACGGCTATCTGCTGGAAGGAATGGCCTGCCCCGGCGGCTGTGTCGGCGGCGCAGGTACGCTGGCCGCCCCGGAGAAAGCGGCGGCGGAAGTGGCAAAAAACAAGAAAAACGCCGGACACCAGAGCGTATTGTCCAGCGATTACAGGGAATGGCTGGAGGCGCTGGAGGAGTAAAGCCTTCCGGCAGGTTTTCGATGCATCTTTCCGGCGCTGTTTGATAAAGGGAAGGGAAACGGTTTGCCCAGAACACTCTGTTCTGCAAACCGTTTCCCTTCCCTTATCCAGCTATCCCTGACGAACCGCTGCGGCGGGCGAAGAAGCCGGCGTTTCAGATGCTGTCCAGATGGAACCGTCTTTTGACAAATTCGATAATAAAATCCGCCGTCCCCTCATGGCCCAGAATACTGCTGTTCAGGCAGAGGTCATAGCTTTTCAGGCTGCCCCACCGTTTGTCTGAGTAGTAGTTGTAATAGCTGGAACGTTTCTTGTCAGTTTTGACAATGTATTCCTTCGCTTTGTTTTCCGGCAGGTTATAGTACTCCATGGTATATTTTATTTTATCCTCCAGATTGCCGTGAAGGAAAACGGAGGTCATCTCCGGGTAGTCTGCCAGCGCATAATCTGCGCAGCGCCCTACGATCACACAGGAGCCTTCATCTGCGATTTTCTGAATGGCCTCAAACTGAGCCAGGAAAACCTTCTGGTTCAGCGGCATATCCATCGCCCCGCCATGGCGGTAGCCAAAGGAATAGGTATCAGACACCAGGGAATACAGAAAAGACCCTGTCGGTTTTTCGTCATGGAACTCGAAAATCTCTTCACAAAGCCCACTGTTTTTGGCCGCTACCGCCAGCAGCTCCTTGTCATAAAACGGAATATTTAATTTCTGGGAAATCAGCTCCCCCACATGCTTTCCCCCGCTGCCGCTCTCCCGGCCTATGGTAATAATAATCTTTTTGCTCATAACTGAGGCCCCCTCTCCCATATCGTTTCCTTTAAGACTTGCGCGCTTTTTGTGCAAATATTATTTGAATTTACTTAAATTATAGCACATTTCATCGGAAATTCCTACTGTTATTGCAAAAAGCTTTTTTATAACAAGAGTAGCGAAAACAGCGTCAGAGCAGCCATTCCCACAATCGCGGCTGCTCTGACGCCGCCCGGCGCCCCGAAAGGGCGCAGGCAGGACACAGGTGTGCCTGCTTTTATTTTTCGGCCATCATCAGCATAATCTCATTGCTTCTCCGGATAAATTCAGTCATCCGTTCCGGCGTCAGCGTGCCGTGGCTCAGCTGCGCCAGGTCATAGAGCTGCCTGCAGATAACAGGAGCCTGCTCCGAATCCTTATGGTCAGCCAGGTACTGCACCAGAGGATGTCCGGCGTTTAATACCAGCGTCTGTCCTTCGTTTCCGCCGCCGAACATGGAAGCGTCCATGCCGTACATCTTCATCATATCCTGCATTCTCCTGCTTTCCTCAGATACGGTAATCATGGAAGCAACCGAAGTGTTTTTCAGCTTCTCCACCTTAACCTCCAGCTTTTCCATCTCCAGCGCGTCCCGGAAGGCTTTGGTCAGCTCCTCGGCGCTGGCCTTTATCTTTTCCGCCTCCTCGCCCTCTACGGTATCCTTGAAGGAATCGTTCAGATCCGCATCGATTCTGACGAAATGAAGATTTTCATTTTTCTGCTCCGTATGGCTGATAAAGGGAGTGTCAATGTTATGAGGCATCAGCACCGCATCGATGCCTTCCTGGCGGAACAGATTGATATACTGGCTCTGTTCCTTCTCATCCGTCACATAGAAGATGGTGTTCTCGTGGGACTCTTTATTTTCCTCCAGACATTCCGACAGAGTCAGATATTTGCCGTCAATATTCTTATACAGGATATAGTCCTTCATTTTGTCGTCAAATTTTTCATCCTTCAGGCAGCCGAACTTGATAAAGGGGCTGATATCATCCCAGTATTTCTCATAGTTTTCCTTATCCGTCTTGCACATGCCGCTTAACCGGTCAGCCACCTTCTTTGTGATGTAATCGGATATCTTCTTCACAAAGCCGTCGTTTTGCAGCGCGCTTCTGGATACGTTCAGCGGCAGGTCAGGGCAGTCGATGACGCCCTTGAGCAGCATCAGAAATTCAGGGATCACTTCCTTAATATTATCGGCGATAAATACCTGGTTATTGTACAGCTTGATGGTGCCTTCAATGGAGTCGTACTCCATGTTAATCTTCGGGAAGTAAAGGATGCCCTTCAGGTTAAAGGGATAGTCCATATTCAGGTGAATCCAGAAGAGGGGCTCCTTGTAGTCGTGGAATACCTTCCGGTAAAAATCCCGGTACTCTTCTTCGGTGCATTCATTGGGATGCTTTGCCCACAGAGGATGGGTATCGTTAATGGGAACCGGGCGCTTCAGGATTTTCACCTTTTCTGCGCGGGGAGAAATCTCTACCGTTTCTTTTTCCCCGTTTTCATTTTCCCGCTCCTCGGTCTTGGCCTCCTCCACGATATGTTCGATAACCGTATCGGTATCTTTTACGTCACCCTCATCGATGGTTTCATATTCCGGCTCCTTGCCCTTTACAGTCAGATAAATTTCCGTAGGCATAAAAGAGCAGTATTTTTCCAGCACTTCCCTTGCCCGGTATTCATTGGCAAATTCTACGCTGTCTTCATTGAAATAGAGGGTGATCGATGTACCCACTTCTGATTTTTCCCCATCGGACATCTCATATTCTGTTCCGCCGTCAGATTCCCAGTGGACAGGGGAAGCCCCTTCCTGATAGGAGAGGGTATCGATGGACACCCGATCCGCCACCATAAAGGCGGAGTAGAAGCCCAGGCCAAAATGGCCGATGATCTGATCTTCATTGGTCTTATCCTTATATTTCTCCAGGAAATCCTGGGCGCCGGAAAAGGCGATCTGGTTGATATACTCGTCCACTTCCTCAAAAGTCATGCCAATGCCGTTATCGGTCACTACGGCGGTTTTTGCTTCCGGATCCAGTTCTACCGTTACCTTCGGCTGATAACCGTCAGGGAACTGATATTCTCCCATCACCTCCAGCTTTTTCAGCTTGGTAATGGCGTCACAGGCATTGGAAATCAGTTCTCTATAAAAAATGTCGTGATCGGAATACAGCCATTTCTTTATAATCGGAAAAATATTTTCACTGTTAATTGATAAACTTCCTGATTGTTTACTCATTTTTACAGCTCCTTTACTATAAAATCTTATGGACACAGTATATCTTAATACGGTCTGTCCCGGTTGTCAAGAAAAAATTAGCACTCATTTCAAATGAGTGCTAATAATCCGGTCTCTTACGCCTCGAAGGGAATCCCCATCTGGCGCAGCAGCTTTTTCACCGTATCATCCCACAGCTGTTCCAGGCTTTTGTCCATGGAAAAAGAGGTGAGAGAAGTAGCAGATATGGCGGAAAGGATCTTTTTCTCGTAACGGAAATTCAGGTACAGCCCGCCGATTTCCTCCAGGGAAAATGAAACCGGATTCTGCCGGATCAGCCGCTGGATATTGTCCCGGGACAAAGAAAGGGAAATCTGGAAAGAAAGAGGCAGGCGGGTGCCCCGGATGAGAGAGAAGCAGACCGGACGGATGGCTTTCCATTCCATCAGCCTGGGATCCCGCATCTGCTCCAGCTCCTCCTGTGAAAAATAATCCTTTTTAATTCCGCCGTCAATGGTATAGGTATTTGACGTGGTAATCACAGCCTCTTTTAACAGGAAATAATCAAAAGAAGGCCGCGCGAACAGATGGGCCGTGGCAGTTTTAATGTCCGGCAGCTGCAAACCAAGCATAATCAGCAATCCTCCCCGCAGTATTGTTCTGTTTCAGACTCGCCAGCGAGTCCTGGCGCAGGATTCCGGTAATTCCGGATCCCTCCTCACCTGATGTAAGTATACGGCAGTCTGAAAAAAAAGAAAAGCGATAATTTTTTTCTCCCGGAGATTTTCCCATTATGATATAATCGGGTAGAAAGGAATCGCTGCACCCTACGCAAAAGCCTTTTCTGCGTAAGGTGCAGCGGGTGCAAATAGCAGGAGGAAAAGATGATGAATCAAAATCAGACGATACAGTGGATGGATTTTCTGGAGCGCGCGGTCAGCCCTTACCATTCCGTGTCGGCAGCGTCCCAGATGCTGGACGCCGCCGGTTTTCAGCCCCTTTCCCAGCAGGATACCTGGACGCTGGAGCGGGGAAAATCCTATTATGTGAATTTATACGGCACTTCTCTGGCCGCTTTCCGCATCAACCGGGAATGCCGGCCGGAAGATGGATTCCGGATCGCCGGTTCCCATACAGACTGGCCCTGTTTCCGGGTAAAGCCTGCCGCTGAAATTTCCGCTGCCGGCTGCGTGAAGCTGAATGTGGAGCCCTATGGTTCCCCCATTTATCCATCCTGGATGGACCGGCCCCTGTCCATGGCAGGCAGCGTCGCCGTCAGAGGAGAGGATTGGCTCCGTCCCAGAACCATACTGGTAAATTTCTCAGATCCCATGCTGGTGATCCCCAGTCTGGCCATTCATTTTAACCGTGAGGTCAACAAGGGAGTGGCGCTGAACCCTGCCAAGGATATGCTGCCCATCCTGGAACTGGCCCGCGAGGGGCTGGAAAGCGACGGCCTGCTGCTGCGGCTGCTGGAACAGGAAACCGGCGTGCCGGCCGGGGATATTCTGAATTTTGACCTCTATCTTTATAATTGGGAAAAGCCGGTTCTGACCGGCCCCGGCCGGAACCTGATCTCCAGTCCCCGGCTGGACAACCAGACTTCAGTCTATGCCTGCCTGATGGGCATGGTACAGGAAAAGAGGCGAAGCCGCGGTATTGACGTGGCCGTTTGGTATGACAATGAAGAGGTTGGCAATAAAACCAAGCAGGGAGCGGAGAGCCAGACCCTGCTGCGGATATTGGAAAAGGCGGCGGCCGGGCTGGGATTTGACCGGACAGATTTTCTGTCCATGCTGTCCGCCTCATTCCTGCTGTCCTGCGATGTGGCCCATGCCCTCCATCCCAATTATCCGCAGATGTATGACGGGCAGAACCGGATCCAGATGGGAGAGGGCGTTGGGCTAAAATGGAATTTTTCCCAGAGATACGCCACAGACATCCAGGCCTCCGCTGTAATCCAGCAGCTGATGGAGAACCATCAGATTCCCTATCGCCGCTATTTAAACCGTTCTGACCTGCCGGGCGGCAGCACCCTGGGCTCCGCCGTATCCGCCCTGTTTGGCATCCCGGCTGTGGATGTGGGCGCGCCGGTGCTCAGTATGCATTCTGCCAGAGAGCTGATGGCAGTATCCGATCAGGACAGCCTGAACCGGCTGCTGTGCTGTTTTTTTGGTGAAAAATAGAATCCACTGACAGAATTGCCATTTTCCTCTTTTCAAATCTCTCTGCGCATGTTATTATAGATAGTAATTAAAACTATATAACAGGTTTTAATGTGATATGTAATGCAGGAGGACTTATTAAATGAGTTATAAAATCGTCGTGGACAGCTGCTGTGACCTGACAGAGGATCTGAAAAAGACCGGTGTGTTTCAGGTGATTCCGCTGACCCTTCAGGTGGGAGAGAAGTTTATTGTAGATGATGATACCTTCGATCAGGCGGCTTTCCTGAAAGCGGTTCGGGAATGCCCGGAATGCCCCAAATCTGCCTGCCCTTCCCCGGAGCAGTTTAAAGCGGCCTATGAGCAGGGCGGGGATATGGTATTTGTGGTAACGCTGTCCCTGCACCTGAGCGGCACCTACAACAGCGCAGTTCTGGCGAAAGAGCTGTATGCGGAAGAACATGGAAATGATAAGAAGATCCATGTATTCAGTTCCGATTCCGCAGCCAGCGGCGAAGCGCTGATCGCGATGAAGATCCGCGAGCTGGCGGAGGCGGGAAAGACCTTTGAGGAGATCGTGGCCGAGGTTTCCGATTTCCGCGACAATATGCTGACCTATTTCGTCCTGGAATCCCTGGATTCTTTAAAGAAAAACGGCAGGCTGACAGGGCTTCAGGCAGTATTCGCCACAGCGCTGAATATTAAGCCGGTAATGGCCGGCGACCATGGCGTAATCGTAAAAGTAGACCAGGCCAGAGGCATTCAGAAAGCGCTGGCAAAGCTGGTGCAGTATGTAGCGGACAATGTTAAAGAGCCGGAGAAAAAAATCCTGGCGATTTCCCACTGCAACTGTCCGGAGCGGGCGGAATATGTGAAAAGCCAGCTGTGCAGGCAGATGAATTTCAGGGATGTCTATATCGCGCCGGCTGCCGGCGTTACCAGCCTTTACGCCAACGA
>CALWQE010000124.1 GCA_944383605.1 uncultured Lachnospiraceae bacterium | reverse complement strand
GGAGTTGAATATATCGCTGAAGCGATCCGCCGCAGGCGGAGAATCTTGCAAAGCAGGATTCTTTTTTATAGGAAACTGCGTTCCCTATGTAAAAAAATGCTCCGCAGGATCGCACTGCGGCGGAGTTGAATATATCGCTGAAGCGATCCGCCGCAGGCGGAAGGAACGAAGCGCCAGACGGGGACACAGACGATGGAAGAGAGAAACAAAGGCAGCTGGCGGGAAAAGGGAGGAGACGGAGAGAGGAAGGTGTTGGTAATGCCGGATATTCATTTGAAGCCCCGGATGTTTCGCCAGGCGGAGAGGCTGATGGAGGAGGGCGCTGCCGGGCAGGCGGTATGTCTGATGGATATACCGGACGACTGGGGAAAGGAGTTTCATCTGGAGCTTTACCGGGAAACCTTTGACGCAGCGATCAGCTTTGCCCGCCGGTATCCGGAGACGCTTTGGGCGTATGGCAACCATGATCTGTGTTATCTGTGGGATAAGCGGGAGGGAGGATACAGCGGCGCTGCCGCCTGGCTGGTGAGAGAGAAGCTGGCAGAGCTGGAGCAGGCGCTGCCGGAGGGCAATGAAATCCGCTATGTGCAGCAAATTGACCATGTGCTTTTCTGCCATGGCGGTATCCTGGACTCCTTTGTGAGGAAAAATGTTCATCCATCGGCAGCGGATGACGTGGAGAAGACTGTCCGGGCAATCAATCAGCTGACGGCAGAGCAGATCTGGCAGAACGATTCTCCTGTCTGGCACCGGCCGCAATATACGGCCGGCCAGATGTATAAGCCGCGCCAAATCCTCCAGGTAACAGGGCATACGCCGGCAGAGCGGATTTACCGGGAAGGAAATGTATTGTCCTGCGATGTTTTTTCCACATACCGGAACGGTACGCCTGTTGGAACGCAGGAATATCTGCTGCTGGATACAAAAAACTGGGAGTTTGAAGGGCGAAAGGGGTGAGACGGGATAAGAATAAGCCTTCTGCATTATGCATAAGATGTAAAAAAGTTTTTATGGGAGCAGGGCTTGAAAGATTATATCGAAGAGCGTGCCATTCATATCGCAAATTATATTATTGAAAACAATGCTACGGTGCGGCAGACGGCGAAAAAGTTTGGGATCAGCAAGAGTACAGTACATAAAGACGTAACAGACAGGTTGGTCATAATTAACCCATCCCTCGCCGCCCAGGCCCGGGTTGTGCTGGATGTAAACAAGTCCGAACGGCATATCCGGGGCGGGATGGCTACCAGGGAGAAATACCTGCATCAGCATGGATGAAGCAGAGGAAAACAGCCGGATCATGAAGGAGCGCCGGCCGGTTTTGACGCAGGCCTTCAATCTGTTCCCGTCTGTATATTGCGTTTCGCACAGCGGTGCTGTACAATGATAGCGACAGACACGGATGGGTTCTGTCCGTGAAAATAGGAAAACAGTTCAGCTATGCAGAAAATGAAAAGGCAGTCTGTGGCCTGATGGCTGAACTGTTGCGCAAATGGAGCAAAAGGAGACTGCGAAATGCTGATTGCATACAGATGGCCTCAGTGGCTGATGTTTTTCTATATTTATTGCTTTATCGGATGGGTATTTGAGACTGCTTATGTGTCGGTGAAAAAAAGGCGTTTTGTAAACCGTGGGTTTTTGCGGGCGCCGCTGCTCCCGATTTATGGAACTGGGGCGATTGTCATGCTGTGGGTAACGCTTCCGGTGCGGGACAGCCTGATCCTGACTTATCTGGCAGGAGCGGCGGGGGCTACCCTGCTGGAATATGTGGTAGGAATTTCCATGGAAGCCATTTTCAAGGTTAAATATTGGGATTACAGCAATCAGCCCTTTAATTTTCAGGGCGTGATCTGTCTGTCCTCTACTGCGGCATGGGGATTTCTGACGCTGTTTCTGACAAGGGTGATCCATAAGCCTGTAGAACAGTGGGTGCTGGGCCTGCCGGATCTGACGCTGGGTCTGGCGCTGGGAGTGATTTCTACCGTATTTGTGACGGACACGGTGATTTCTGTAAAAGCGGCTCTGGATCTGCGAAAGATGCTGGAGGCGATGACCCGTGTCAGGGCAGAGCTGGAGTCTTTGCTGGTGCAGCTGAATCTGGCGAAGATGGAGACCAGAGATCAGGTAGAAGAGCTGAAGGACAGCTGGGAAGAGAAAAAGCAGCAGCTTTTGGCAGCCAGAGAGAAGCTGGGAAGCAGGCTGGCAGGGCTGGGTGTGCCTACCCGGGAGCAGATCAGCGAATTAAAGGAGCTGCTGCCTGACTATTCCGGCGTCCTGGACCGGCTGAAGGAAAAGGCTTCCGAGTATAACCGGATCGTTGGAAAAATGGGAGTGTTCAAAGCCGGCTTGCTGAAACGGAATCCGGGCGCCAGTTCGGAAAAATTCAGCCAGGCGCTGGATGAGCTGCAGAAATGGCTCAAAAATCATATCATCAAATATGATGGCATACGAAGCAGGGAAGATGATGAGGAGAATCAATAAACCCGGTGTGCCGGCATAGGGAAGAGAAAAGACATCCCGTCTCTTGGGGATGTCTTTTCTATGAAATAAAGTATGCAGTTATAATCCGCATTTTCAGGGGAGGCTGTTACAAATTTACGGGGGGTGCCTGGCAGCTGCCTGGGAGGGCAGCCGCCAGGTATGAGTATGAAAAAGCTTATATCACTTTCATGATACGCCTATAGTATAACTGGTAATTGTGATCATATTATGTTGGAATCCTGAAAAAAATATTAAAATTTGAAAAAACCTTTGAAAAACCGCTGTTATTGTATATAATATAAATACTTGCGAACATTTGATGGTTTTTATAACCATACTTATCTGATAAACTTGCTTATGAAATATCCAGGAGGAAGAAAAAATGATGTTATCGACTGACATTGGGATTGATTTAGGAACAGCCAGCATTCTTGTATATATTAAAGGCCGGGGAGTGGTATTAAAGGAGCCCTCGGTCGTAGCTTTTGACCGTGATACCAATCAGATTAAGGCCATCGGCGAAGAGGCCAGACTGATGATCGGCAGGACGCCGGGCAATATTGTGGCTGTCCGTCCGCTGCGGCAGGGTGTGATTTCGGATTATACCGTTACAGAAAAGATGCTGAAGTATTTTATTAAGAAAGCAGTGGGAAAGAAAACATTAAGAAAGCCCAGAATCAGCGTCTGCATTCCCAGCGGCGCTACGGAGGTGGAAAAGAAGGCGGTAGAGGACGCGACCTATCAGGCGGGAGCCAGAGAGGTGACGATTATCGAGGAGCCTGTGGCGGCGGCCATCGGCGCCGGCATCGATATCTCGAAGGCCTGCGGCAATATGATCGTGGACATCGGCGGCGGCACTTCTGATATCGCAGTAATTTCCCTGGGCGGGACGGTAGTCAGCACTTCCGTAAAGGTAGCGGGAGATGATTTTGACGAGGCGATTGTCAGATATATGCGTAAGAAGCACAATCTGCTGATTGGCGAGAGAACGGCAGAGGATATTAAGATTAATATTGGCTGCGCCAATAAACGTCCTGAGATCGTAACGATGGATGTGAGGGGACGGAATCTGGTGACAGGCCTGCCCAAGACCATTACTATTACTTCTGATGAGACGCTGGAAGCGCTGCGTGAGCCGGCGATGTCTATTGTGGACGCCGTACACAATGTGCTGGAGAGAACTCCTCCGGAACTGGCAGCGGATATTTATGACCGGGGTATTGTGATGACCGGCGGCGGTTCTCTGTTAAGCGGTCTGGATACGCTGATTGAGGAGAAAACAGGGATCAATACCATGATCGCCGAAGATCCCAT
>CALWQE010000123.1 GCA_944383605.1 uncultured Lachnospiraceae bacterium | reverse complement strand
TTCAGAGTAAAAATAACGGGAGATGATTTCCATGAAAAAACTGACTTTTAAAGAAATCCTGGCTGTCGCCAGTATGCTGTTCGGTATGTTTTTCGGCGCGGGCAACCTGATTTTCCCCGCTTCTATGGGGCAAATGGCAGGACAGAACATCTGGCCGGCCTGCGCAGGCTTTTTAATGACAGGAGTGGGGCTGCCCCTCCTGGGCGTAGCCGCCCTGGGCATCAGCCAGGAAAAAGGCCTGCTGGAATTGAGCAGCCGCGTGGGGCGGGGATATGGTTTCTTTTTTACCTGCGTCCTCTATCTTACCATCGGCCCCTTTTTCGCCATCCCCAGATGCGCCACTGTATCTTATACGGTAGGCGTAGAGCGGCTTCTTCCCGGAACCAGCCAAAATGTGGGGCTGGCGGTGTTTTCCATGATTTTTTTCCTGGCAGTCCTCTTTTTCTCTCTCAGGCCGGGAGAAATCCTGACCTGGATCGGCAAGGTGCTGAACCCGCTTTTCCTGCTCTTTCTTGGTGTCCTGATCCTGCGCGCCCTGGCTGCTCCGCTGGGTGATATTTCAGAAATTACCCCGTCAGGCGCCTATGTCTCCAGCCCCTTTTCCACCGGTCTCCTGGAGGGGTATAATACGATGGACGCCCTGGCCGGCCTGGCCTTCGGCATTATTGTCGTGGAAGCCATTCGGCGTCTGGGCATCCAAAAGCCGGAACAGGTGGCGAAAAGCACCATTCAGGCCGGCGTCTTCAGCTCTCTGCTGATGGCCCTGATCTATGTGCTGGTCACTGTCGCAGGCGCCCAGAGCCGCGGCTTGTTTGAGACGGCTGCCAACGGCGGGGAGGCGCTGGCCCAGATCGCCGGGTATTATTTCGGCAGGGTGGGCGCTGTGATTCTGGCGGCCACCGTGACAATCGCCTGCCTGAAAACGGCTGTCGGACTGATCACCAGCTGCGGCGAAACCTTTGAAAGCATGTTCCCCAAGGGCCCTTCCTACCATGTCTGGGCCATCTTGTTCTGCCTGCTTTCCTTCCTGATCGCCAACCTGGGCCTGGACGCTATCATCGCCTATTCCCTGCCGGTGCTGATGTTTCTCTATCCCCTGTCCATTGTACTGATCCTGCTGACATTAGCTGGGAAATGGTTTCATCACGACAGAACGGTTCTGCGCTGGGCGATCGGCTTTACTGCCGCCGCCGCTGTATTTGATTTTCTCCGGGCCCTTCCGGAGGGAACCCGGGCCCTGCTGGGACTAAACGGCATCATCGCAGCGGCTGAACAGCTGATTCCTCTGTCCGCCCAGGGCTTTGGATGGATCTGTCCGGCTGTTCTGGGACTGGCGATCGGACTGGTCATCCGGCTGCTCTGCTCCCGCCGGACTGCATCTTCAGCCAAAAACAGCCGCAGGTAAAAACCCGCGGCATAAAAGCGTCCGCAGCCGGCGTATGATAAGCCTGCTCCTGCGTCCCTCACAGAATCTCCAGCAGCTCCTCCCACGAAAGGGCGCGCCGCTGACTGTCTTTTCTGGATAAAACAGGATCGGCGATCCCCCAGGGAATATCCAGATGGGGGTCGGCATAGTACAGGCTTCTGGCTGCTTCCGGGATATGGCCCAAATCCACCTTATACTGTATTTCCGCCCCGTCAGTGCGGGTCAGATACCCATGGGCAAAGCCTTTGGGGATATAGAGCATCCGGGCGTTCTGGGCTGTCAGCTCAGTCATCATCCATTTCCCAAAAGTTTTGCTGCCGGGACGGATATCCACAGCCGCGTGCAGGGTTTCCCCCACTGTGCAGCGCACCAGCTTGGACTGGGCGCAGGGAGAGGCCTGGAAATGCAGCCCTCTTATGGTGCCGGCCTGCTGCGTATAAACATGGTTTTCCTGGATAAACTGCTCCCGAATGCCATAAAAGCGCAGTTCCTCTACCTGAAAGCATTCCATCAGCCAGCCCCGCTGATCCCGGATTCTCTCCAGCTCAAAAATCAACACATCAGGAACAATCGACCGTACACAGCGCATCGCCTTCCGCCTCCCCCGCACAATTTCCCCTCCAGGGAAATCTCTCCTGCCTTAGAATTTAAAAGTATCCCGGAATCCCAGCCATTTCTGATCTTTCTCGCTGATAATTAATTTCATGCCCTCCTCGATGGGCCACTGGATACCGATCTCCGGATCGTTCCAGATCATACCGCCCTCATCGCCCGGATGGTAGAAATCTGTGCATTTATAGCAGAACTCCGCCACATCTGACAGCACCAGAAAACCATGGGCAAAGCCTTCCGGAATATAAAACTGCTTCTTATTCTCCTCGGACAGCTCTACGCCGAACCATTTTCCATAGGTCTCGGATTCTGTCCGCAGGTCTACCGCCACGTCAAAGACACGGCCTCTGACCACCCGAACCAGCTTTCCCTGAGGGAACTGCTTCTGGTAATGCAGCCCTCTTAAAACCCCTTTCACTGACATGGACTGATTATCCTGGACAAAGGTCATGTCCAGGCCTGCTTCCTTCATGTCGTTCTGATTATATGTCTCCATAAAATAGCCCCGCTCATCGCCGAATACGGTGGGCTCTATCATATACAGCCCCTGAATCGGACAGGGCGTCACCTTAATTTTTCCCATTCTGCGTTCCCTCTTTCCCGCCGCCTTCTGCGGCGTTTCCGGCAGCTGTCCTCAGACCTGCCCTATTCTGCTTACAGCCTGCTGCCGTACATTTTCTCAAAGTAATTCTGATATTCTCCGCTGATAATATTTTCCCACCATTCCCGGTTGTCTAAGTACCACTGAATGGTCTGCTGGATGCCTGTGTCAAAATTGTATTTCGGCTTCCAGCCCAGCTCTTTCTCCAGCTTCGCCGGGTCAATGGCGTATCTTCTGTCATGGCCGGGACGGTCTGTGACGAACCGGATCAGAGACTCCGGCTTGTTCAGCGCCTTCAGGATCGTCTTTACCACCTCCAGGTTAGTACGCTCATTATGGCCGCCTACATTGTAGATTTCTCCTACCCGCCCTTTATGGATAATCAGATCGATGGCTTCGCAGTGGTCTGATACATGGAGCCAGTCTCTTACATTGTCCCCTTTTCCGTATACCGGCAGCTCTTCATCCGCCAGAGCCCGGCTGATCATCAGCGGGATCAGCTTTTCCGGGAAATGGTAAGGGCCATAGTTATTGCTGCACCGGGAAATGGTGACAGGCAGGCCATATGTCCGGTAATAGGCCAGCACAAACAGATCTGCAGAAGCCTTGGAGCTGCTGTAGGGACTGGAGGTATGCAGGGGCGTTTCCTCCGTAAAAAACAGGTCAGGCCGATCCAGCGGCACATCGCCGTACACCTCATCTGTCGAAACCTGATGATAACGCTTCACCCCATAGGTTCGGGCAGCGTCCAGCAGTACCGTGGTTCCCATAACGTTCGTCCGCACGAAAATGCCAGGATCAGTAATCGACCGGTCTACATGGGACTCCGCTGCGAAATTGACCACAATATCAAACTTTTCCTTCTCAAACAGATCCATGATAAAAGGTCTGTCTGCGATATCGCCCCGGATAAACCGGTAATTGGGCTTGTCCTCCACTGGCTTTAACGTCTCCAGATTGCCTGCGTAGGTCAGCAGATCCAGATTCACAATCATATCCTCCGGATATTTGTTTACCATATGATGGACGAAATTGCCGCCGATAAAGCCGGCGCCGCCTGTTACTAAAATTTTCATTTTCTGTTCCCTTTCTGTTCTATCATATCGTCAGGCGGAGATTCCCCCTCCGCTTTACTGCTGCGGTTAATATCTTCCGTGGATTTTGTCGATATATTTTCCATCCAGTACGTCCTTTAAATATTTCCCGTACTGGTTCTTTTTCAGCACCTCGTAGGCTTCCATCACCTCTTCCCTGGTAATCCAGCCATTCAGATAGGCAATCTCCTCCAGGCAGGCGATTTTCCGGTGCTGATGGGTCTCCACAGTTTTTACAAAATTCCCCGCCTCCATCAAAGATTCATGGGTGCCGGTATCCAGCCAGGTATAGCCCTGTCCCAGCAGCATCACATCCAGCTCGCCATTTTCCAGATAAATCCGGTTCAAATCCGTAATTTCCAGCTCGCCCCGGGCCGAGGGCTTCAGGTTTCGGGCATACTCTACTACCCGGTTGTCATAAAAATACAACCCGGTCACGCAGTAGTTGGACTTGGGATGCTCCGG
>CALWQE010000122.1 GCA_944383605.1 uncultured Lachnospiraceae bacterium | reverse complement strand
CGGAAATGACGGCTCCCTTGCGCCGGTCCAGCTTGACAAAGCCCTCCTGGCGCAAGACAGAATACGCCTTATTTACCGTATGCATATTGATGCCGATCAGTTCAGCCAACTGACGCACTGACGGCAGGGAATCGCCTTCTTTAATCTCCTCCGTGGCGATCCCGATAGTAATCTGGTTGCACAGCTGAATATAAATCGCGTCATCACTGTTAAAATCAATTTCCACATACATATCCCTATCACCTGCATTCTCTTACGGCAGCCTTTTTTCCCGCCGTTTTATCCAGCGGATATCATGATCCGCTTCCTCGCCTGCCCATTCGCCGAATCATCGCTGCGGGCTGCCCTGATTCAGCAAATTTCTCTAAAGTTATATCTGTTATACAAACATTATAACAAAATATTTTTTTCTGTCAACTGCCTCTTTTCTCCATCTGATCTCTCCGGACAAAAAAGAGATGCCAGTTCCAAACCGGCATCCCCGTTTTCCTTTCCAGAGGAGGTAAAAAGCTTCCTCACTCTGATATCATCCTGATTTTCCGGCAGCCTTTTCTGATCCGCTGCTCTTTTCCACAGCCCGGCCCTTTTTACAGATCGAAAAATTCAAACCCGTCGTCGTCTGTTCCCGGCTTTTTCTCCGTTTTTCCCGTCTGCCCCGGCTCGCTGTCCTCGAATCCATTTTCCATCTCGCTGAGCACATTGGACAAATCGCTGGTCTTCATCTGCTCTCCGGCAGAGCCGGCTCCCTTTTCGCTCTCAAAAGGCGGCTTAAACTCGTCCTGGGCATAATATTCCTCCAGATCCCTGCGGCGCCTGCGCCCTTCCCTCCGTAAGTTCCGGCTGCCGCCGCCTGCAGAGCCTCCGCCTTTTCTGTTTTTCAGAATCATCAGAATCACCGTCACCACGATAATCACCGCCAGGACGCCGATCACCGCGTACCATATCCAGCCGGGCAGGCCGTCCGTCTTTTTTTCTCCGTCTCCCCGCTGGCTTTCCGCCTCGTCCAGCTTCGCCTGCAGATCATCCATCCCGTTTTCGCCGGCATTATTCTGCATCACCAGCAGCGTCTCGTCTGCCCGCTGCATCGTTCCTTCTTCTGAATCATAGCGGTAAAGATTCCGCTCTCCGTTCCAGTTCATGGCATAAACAAGATAATAGATTCCCTCCATATCCTCATTGGACTGCCATGCCCGGATATCCATGCCGTCGATTTCCACTGTCGTCTCATGATAGCTGTCCGGAATAATCACGCCGTCGTCCAGATCCATCACCGTATACATCCGGGTTCCCGTCTGAATATTCTGCATCCGGGTAAAGGTCTGATCTTCCTCATGATACAGGTAAAACTGAGGATTGTCCCCGTCCTGGTCTGTCAGGTAAAAGGCGATCAGACCTCCGGCCAGTCCCCGGGCCACCTGGATCTGCTGCCCGTCATACTCATAGTCAGACGGCTCATAGCCCTCCGGCAGAGTGACCCCTTCCAGGGAGGAAACGATCAGCATCGCCTGTCCGTTCACTGTCACGCTGATGGTTCCCTCCGGCGCCTCATCGGTCTCTTCCTCTGTCTCAGATTCTGACTCCGTCTCCTCCGGCGTGGTCTCCTCCTCTGTTTCCGCCTCAGTAGCCGCCTCCATCCTCTTTACATGAATGGTATAGGTCTGGGTGGTGCTGCCGTCCTCTGCCGTGACCCGCACTGTGATGGAATTATCTCCCACCTGCAGATCCGTGGAGGATACCACGAATTTCGCGTTCTCATCATTGGTTCTGGCAGTCACCGCCAGCTTTGCCACATCGTTGTTCACCTGAATATCATATTCTGTCCGGCTGGGAGAAAACTCCGGGCTCAGCCTGCCGGGCGCGATCTGGAGAGCAGCCAGAGTCGCATCATTGGAAGCGGTGCTCTCCGCGTTAATGGTAATGGCCGAGCTGGCGGCGCTGGAGGAAATAATATTTCCGTCCACATCCGCGATGCTCTGATCCGCCACTGTCACCGCTGTAGCGCCCGCCTTCAGCGCGCGAAACTCCAGGCTGCAGCTGAGGCGGCCGGAGCCGTTTGCATCATACCAGCTGATAATAATGGTTCCCCCGGTGCTGTTATAGCTGCCCGGCGAAGGCACGCTGCAGGATACCAGCTCCAGATAGTCGGTAGGGTAAAGAAGTGTGGCGTCCATGGCTGCCAGCGTGGTATCCGTAGGGTTTACCGTCATATTAACCGTAAAAGTCTCTCCTACCTGGCAGCTGATGTCAGAAAAGGAAATCCTGGCGCTGCCAGCCGCCCGGGAGGGCACTGCCCCGGCGCCTGCCAGCAGGCAGGCCGCCGTTATCATCCACAATACATACTTTAATATTTTTTTCATCCTGTCTCCTCACTATTAATGCTGCACCAGATCGCCCATCTTCAGAATATATTTCTGGAGATGCAGAAGGTCTGTGGAAGCTACCTTTCCGTCGTGGTTCGCATCGCAGGCTGTCAGGTAAACGCTTCCCAGCTCCTGGATCTTAATAATATGTTTCTGTATCTGCAACAGATCCACTGAGGTTACTTTTCCATCTCCGTTGACATCGCCGTAAATCAGCAGCTGATACCGGCCGGTTTCCTGACCGTTGCTGTCATAAATCACCGCCACGTCCCCGGTTCCCGCCAGCCCGGTCTCCTCTGAGCCATCGCTGTTCAGCAGCTGCACGCTGCCGTTTTCTATGCCCATATTATTTTTAAAATCTTCCGCCGGGGTGGAAGGGCTGATATTGGTAATTACCATGGCATTGTCGTCAAAGTAATAATCTGAATTTGCGGAAGGGGTCTCTCCGCCCGGCGTTTCCGCAGGAGGCGTCTCCCCGCCCTCGCCCTGTCTGGCGATATTCAGCACATAGGTTTTTTCTGTGCCGTTCTGAGCCGTAACGGTAATCTCGAAAGTATTCATGCCCACATTCAGGCTTACCGTTCCGGTTCCGGAGATGGAAGCGCTGCCGTCATAGGCAGAAGCGCCGATCACCACGCTGTCCACATTTTCTTCCACAATCACGCTGTAATCTGTGGTATACCGGTCAAAAACAGGGGTTAAATCATAGTTTTCCACATACAGGTCTGACAGCAGATAGTTGGGGCTGCCGTTGCCGGTAGGCTTCCGGCAGGCCGATTCCGGCATATTTTCATAGACCGGGATGGAAAATTCCAGCGCCGTCTGACGGGAATCCCCGTTGTAAGCCTTGGACAGCTTTACCGCCTCTTCATAAGCCGCTCCCACGTTGGTCATATACTGGTGCTGATAAGGGTTGGAGCCCTGTACGTTAAATTTCTTCAGGTATATCGTATTCTGGCCTACCCGCACATACTGCTCCCCATACCAGATGGCGCCGCCTGTGATCGCCTTTTGATGGCTGTTCCAGGGCCGCTGGTAGGATGTGGCGCCGGAGCCGGAGCCGCCGGCATACCACAGCCCGCGCTCCACAGCGCTCTGGCTGGTGGTACGGTAAGCGCCGATATTATAATAATTAAACAATCCTTCATAACCGGATACCGTCCCGGACACGCTGCTTCCGCCTGAGGTTCCCACCTCCTGCAGGATGGCCGCCGCCAGCACATAGGGACTGACGCCGGATTCCTCTGCCGCCCGGATCAGCAGCTCGCTGTAGCTGTACTGGACGCCATCGGTATCCGTCACCGAATTGGCCAGAAAGCTGCCGGACACAATATTGGCCAGGCCCTCCTGGTTCTGGGTATTGCTGTCATAGGACTGATACAGAAACTCAAAAATCGCCGTGTCCGTCAGGAAATTCCGCGGATCCATATAATATTCAATAATTTCCTCAGAGGCCATCACCCAGCCGCCGCTGTCGAACGTAACCCAGGTGCTGTTTTCCCAGTCATAGGCTCCATTCTGTACCGATTTCCAGGAGGAGGGGCTGGTATAATTGTTCACCAGATTTCTGCCCAGAATCGATTCCGCCTCTACGGAAGCAGACCAGTCCAGTCCCGTATGATGGGCCTTAAACACCCAGTTGGGGTAGGAAGCGTGAAGTGTCCGCAGCGCCGGCTTATAGCTTTCCGGAAAGCCCTGCTCATTCAGATATGCCTCAAAGGAGTCATCCGTCTGGGCAATCACCGCGTAATCACTTCGGACAAATCCCGTATATTCTCCCCCGTCTGTATGGGTAAACCGGATTTCATACCAGAGGCTTCCGTCAGAAGCAGAAGCTTCATTAATAATGGTAACTTCCTTTCCATTGGTCAGCTGGATCCCCGCCCCGGAAGAGGCCGTCACCACAGGATTTCCCGTCCCGGCCCCTGTCCGGACATTGACAGATGAATTTACTTTAATAATACCCGGCTTTTCATCGTAAGCCAGACCTGAGACCGCCGTCCCTCCCAGGCCTGCGCAGACCGCCAGCGCCATCACAACTGCCAGAAAGCCTGCCGTTAACCTCTTATGTATCCTCATAAATCTTTATCCATTGCCTTTCCAGATGAACTGCCACTGTTTCAGGTCAATAGGCTTCCCGCTTAATCCGCCGCGCCAAACCCGCCCATATCCGCTTAAACATTATTATCATTATAAAATCCCCCCTATCTTCTGTCAATGAAAATACTGGCATTCCCAAAAATATTTTGGTAAAATCCTCCTGTCTGTGTTAAAATCATATCAGTCACAACAGAGCAAAAATTCATTCACCCTGACAGCGCAGCAGGTGCGCCAGGAAGGAGGGAAGAAACCATATGAACGAACTTCACGTCCATCTGGACGGTTCTTTGCGTCCGTCCACTGTCTGGGAGCTGGCCCATGCACAGAAGCTGGCCCTGCCGGCTGACAGCCCCGGTGAATTGGAGCCCCTTTTGCAGGCGCCTCCAGACTGCAGGGATCTGAACCAGTATCTGGGCTGCTTTGACCTGCCTCTGGCAGTTTTGCAGGAACCGGACAGCCTGACCCGGGCAGTCCGGGAGCTGGCGGAGGATATGTGTGCCGACGGCGTCCGTTACGGGGAAATCCGCTTCGCGCCCCAGCTCCATGCCAGCCGCGGCTTTACCCAGACAGAAATCACAGAAGCGGCCCTGCATGGGCTGAGAGAAGGAACCGCGCGCTGTCCCGGATTCCAGGGCCGGCTGATCCTCTGCTGTATGCGGGGGAAGGATAACCGGAAGGAAAATGAAGAAACCCTGCTGACCGCCGCCCGCTTCCTGGGCAGCGGGGTCTGCGCCGCCGACCTGGCCGGGGCGGAAGCCCTGTACCCCACTTCCGCCTACGAGGAGCTGTTTGCCATGGCCCGGCGGCTGTCTGTTCCATTTACCATCCACGCCGGCGAAGCTGCCGGGGCAGACAGTATCGCAGACGCCCTCCGGTTCGGCGCCCGCCGGATCGGCCATGGCGTCCGGGCCATTGAAGACCCGGCGCTGTGCGCCTTTCTGGTCAGACAGCGGATTCCTCTGGAGGTCTGCGTCACCAGCAATCTCCAGACCCGGGTATTTCCCGACGGCGCCGTCCATCCGGTCCGGAAATTATTTGACATGGGCGTCCGTGTTACTGTCAGCACAGACAACCGCACCGTGTCCCATACTACGATGAGGCAGGAGCGGCAGCTTCTGGCAGAGCGCTTCGGCTTTACCCAGAAGGAGCTGGACATTATGAATGAATACGCCAGAGAAGGGAGATTTTTATGATTGCCATATTACTGAACAGAATCCTGCCGGCCTGGCTGGTGCTGATCAACGCAGCCGGCCTGGCCTCCATGGCCATGGATAAATATAAGGCCCGCCATCACCGGTGGAGAATCCCGGAAAAGACACTGTTCCTGATCGCCATTCTGGGCGGCAGCGCCGGCTCCCTGGCCGGTATGTTTCTTTTCCGCCACAAAACCCGTCACCGTTCCTTCCTGATTGGAATGCCGATTATTTTAATCGTTCAGCTGATTCTTCTGAGTATGCTGTAAGATTTTTGTAAGAAACGGGCCGGTATTTCTGTAAGGGCCGTCCATTATAATAGAATGCACAGCATCCATTCAGGCATAAAACAGTTTACATGGATGCCGCAAGCTTCAAGGAGGAAGAAAAGATGAGCCAATGTATCCTGGTAGCCGATGATGACCGGGAAATTGTAAAAGCGATCGCCATATTGCTGGAAAAGGAGGGATACCGGGTGCTGAAAGCCTATAACGGCCTTCAGGCCCTGGATCTGCTGGCCTCCCAGACCGTTCACCTGATTATCATCGACGTCATGATGCCAAAAATGGACGGCCTTTCAGCCATTATGCGCATCCGTCAGCAGAAAAACCTGCCGATTATTGTGCTGAGCGCCAAAAGCGAAGAGACAGACAAGGTGCTTGGCCTGTCCATCGGCGCCGACGACTATGTAACCAAGCCCTATAACGCCCAGGAGCTGACCGCCCGGGTGCGCAGCCATCTGCGCCGCTATACCAGCCTGGGAGATATCCATGCCCAGAGCAGCCATGAAATCCGCAATGGCCGCCTTTGCTGGAACAGCGACGCCCATACCCTGTATGCCGATGGCGAACCGGTTCGGCTCACCGCCACAGAAACCAGGATCATTGACCTGCTGATGCGGAATCTGGGGCGGATTTTTCCCGCAGAGGAAATATACCGGCGGGTCTGGGGAGAGGAGCCTTACGCCCCGGAAAATACGGTCATGGTTCATATCCGCCGGATCCGGGAAAAAATCGAGCTGAATCCGAAGGAGCCAGAATATCTAAAGGTGGTGTGGGGAATTGGATACAAAATGGAAAAAAAGTAAGACAGCTGCCGGCGCCGCAGCCTTCTGCCTGAGCTGGGGCCTGCTTCTGGCCGTTCTGGCCGCGGCCCCCGGAAACCTGTCCATTTTAAAGGAAGAGGGCCTGGCCGCTCTCACAGCCCAGGATTATCAAAAGACCCGGCAGTTCCGGGAATGGATCAGCGGGCGGCTGGAAAATTATCTCAGCATGGCGACCGGCGGGCCGGTGAATCAAACTGTCTGGTACGGCGGCAGCCAGGCTTTCTATCCAGGCGGCTATTTGGGGTATGCCGCAGAGGTAACTGCCGTATACGCGGAAGAGGCTACCAGCGTCAGCACAGAAATTTATGAAGATGAAACCGTGGTTGTGGAGGAAGAGACCCCGGCGGCATATGGGCACAGCGGCGAAGAGGGACAGACGCCGGAAGGCATATACCAGTACGGCGGCCAGCCCTCCGCCGATCCGGATACCGCCGCTCTTTACCGCCGGCAGGCAGAACAATTTCACGCAGACAGCAAAGAGGATAAAAACCTGCTGTACATCATTGAATACGATGGAGAGACAGTCTATACCAACGCAGAAGGCGCCGGGCTGACCGGCGGCAGCTCTCCCTCTGCGCCGGAAGGCTATAATTTTCTCCTTACCTTTGACGGCGAAAAGGTGAAAATCATCAAGGACGGCAAAGAAACAGACGTCTATGGGGACGGATATTACGAAGAGGGAGATGACTGGTACGTTCCCGGCTACCGGAATTTTACCGCAGATGAAAGGGCGTCCCGGGCCAGGATCACCCTGGCGGCTGCCCGCACGCCCCTTCTCTATATCAAAGCCAATTATTCCGGCGATGGGTTTACCCAGTCCTACAGCCCGCTGTACTGGATGGCCCAGAATCTGGCCATGGCCCGGCGGCAGCTGGCGGGCTGGATGGGATATGGGGCGGCCGGCCTGGCCCTTCTCCTCCCGGCCTTTCTCCTGGGCAGACAGCGGCGGCAATGGTTTGACAAAGCTGGGGCAGCGATTTCCCGGCTCTGGCTGGAGGCCCGGCTGATCCTGGCCTGCCTGGCGCTGGCCGCCCTCTTTTCCGCCTGTATGGCTGCTGTGACCATCTTTCCCGGACACCGGACAGCCCTCTGGGCCGCCGGTTTGGCGCTGGCTGTCTTCCTGATCCGGCTGACGGTGTCCTCCCTTTGCCATGGCCGCGGGGCAGGGCAAAACAGCCTGACGGCCCGGCTGTGGAGACTGTTCCAGACGCGGCAGCTAAAGCTGACTGCCGAGAAGCAAACCCTCCGCCGCTATGCCCTTCTCCTGGTTCTCCAGCTGCTGCAGGCTGGCGTCCTGGCTGCGGGGCTGATTGATCTGGCCAGCCTTCTTTATCTGTCCGACATGTTCTGGCTCCCGGCCGCCCTCTTCCTGGCGGCAGCGATGGCTGCCCTCACCATACGCGCGGCGGTAAAAAGCAGGAAAAACGCTGTCAGTCTGGATCGGCTGACCAGCCAGATCGCCGCCATCCGAACCGGGGAGCTGGAAAATCTCCCCGCCCTTCCTCCCGGCTCCCCGCTGGCAGAAGCCTCAGAAAATCTAAATGCCATCCGGGAGGGACTGCACACTGCCCTGGAGGAACAGATGAAAAGCGAACGGATGAAAGTGGAGCTGGTCTCCAATGTCTCCCATGACATTAAAACGCCGCTGACCTCCATTATCAGCTATGTAGACCTGCTGAACCAGGAAAAGGATCTGCCGGATTATATCCAGGACTACATCCGGATACTGGACAGCAAATCCCAGCGGTTAAAGGCGATGGTGCAGGATGTATTTGAAATCAGCAAAGCCGCTTCCGGCCAGCTGCCGGTGGAAATAAAAGAGATCGACCTGGCCAAGCTGCTGCGCCAGACGCTGGCAGATATGGGAGAGGCCATCGAGGCCAGCAGCCTGCTCCTGAAAACCGCCCTTCCCGAAGAGCCGGTAAAAATCCAGGCTGACGGCCAGCGGCTCTACCGGGTATTCCAGAACCTGATCCAAAACGCCCTTCAGTATTCCCTGGAAGGCTCCCGGATCTATCTGAGCCTGACGGTAAAAGAAAATACGGCGGCGGCTGTCATCAAAAATATCTCCCGCTCTGAGCTTCCTGCGGACATCGACTTCACAGAACGGTTCACCCGGGGAGACAACAGCCGGACCGACGGCGGCAGCGGCCTGGGCCTGTCCATCGCCCGAAGCTTCACAGAAGCCTGCGGCGGGACGTTCCAGGTACATACAGACGCAGATCTGTTTGCCGTGACTGTAATTTTTCCGCTGAGCGGACAAAAAAGCGCTCCGAAGGAGTGATGCCAAAGGAGGATGGGCCTGCCGGTACCGGGCAGGCCCATCCTCCTTCGTTTCCTTCACCTGTATTTTTTTTACTCCACCTCCAGGATATCTTTCCACAGCTCTTCCGGAATCGGAGAGACTGCGCTGACAGGAATCAGCTTTACGCCCGGTACTCTGGGCGCCACAGACGCAGTTACCCGCTCCAGCGTCTCCTGATCGACCAGGTCTGTCTTATTGATCAGCACCACGTCCGCGTTCTCAAACTGACCGCTTAACAGCTGGCCCAGAGGCTTCTCGATCCGGATCCATCTCTTTGCGTCCACGATGATGCAGATCCGGGCGTCCAGATTCAGGCTGGCTTTAATGGTTCTCTGGATGCTGGCCGGATAGCCTACGCCGGTGGACTCAAAAATCAGCCATTCCGGATTCAGCTCCCGCTGGATTTTCTGAATATAGCCGGGGACTGAGCCGGACAGCGTACAGCAGGCGCAGCCGGCAAACAGGTTTTCCACTGCGAAATTTCCCAGCAGCTTATCGTCGATCCCCTGTTCGCCCACTTCATTTTCAATAATCGCCACCTTTGTCTCGCCCGGTTTTACGTCCTCTCCAGTCAGCCGTCTGGCCATCTGAAGCAGCACCGTAGTCTTTCCGGAACCTAAAAAACCGCCTAAAATGATAATCTTCATGACTTCTCCTCCTTTACTCTACTACTTTTATTGTAGCAAATTCCTATCTGCCCCTCAATGTTACAGAAGTACAAAATTCAGGAGGAGAATCAGCATCTTTTATTGGGCCGCCTGCTTCGCGGCCTTTTCTTCCCGCTCAGCGTTTGCCTGGGCGTAAAAGGCAGCTTCCTTATCGGTCAGCTTATAGCCCAGCAGCACCAGCACCACAGACACGCTCATAAACAGCGCCGGAACCAGTCCCAGCAGCATCATATAACGGCTGGTAAAGGCTGCCGTTACCGCCATATCCGGGCCGGTATAGCCTGCCCATGCCAGCCCGTAGCCTACCAGGGCGCCGCCGATGGCGAACCCCACCTTGGTAGGGATATTCATCACAGCTGCGGCAATGGTGCGGTTGTCCACACCCGTTTTATAATAGCCGTACTCCCCGCAGTCCAGATAATAATTTACGCCAAAGCTCTGATACATATAACATCCGCCCTGGGCCAGGCACATGCAGACAATCATAATCCAGACGCTCTTCAGGCCGAAGGCCCAGATCCCCAGCATGGAACAGGCGTACAGCCCCATGCCGATCGCCAGGGAGCCCCTCTTCCCCACCTTTCTGCCCAATGCCGGAACGCAGAGGCTGGCCAGAAAGGCAAACACGCTCCTGCAGGTCAGCGCTACCGTCAGCATGGAGAAGTTGCCCGTTACCACGCTGAAATAGTAAGCCGTCACCCCGTTGTAAATCTCGTTGCCGATACCGAAAAAGGTATAGATCAGCACCAGTACGATCATCTGCCGGTTGGTGGCGATGGAATTTGCCATTTCCCGGATGGTTGCCGTCTTTCTGGACGCGGCGTGGGGATCCGGGGGATCAAACCGGCTGACCCGCCTGATAAAAAAGCTGCAGCAGATGAAAAATCCTGTGGCGTAAATCGCCGTGGTAATGGTATATCCCGCCGACTCCCCGAAAATCGGCGCAAACCAGGTAATAATCGGCAGCGTAATGGCCGAAGCAATGATCGAGGTGGCCGCCCCCACCTGCACCTGCCTGGTTGTCAGCCGCCTCCTGTCCTCCATATTGGCGCCTGCCATTTTCGGAACCAGGGCGCCCCGGACCGTCACATTAAAGTCCATGGAGCCGTGGAAGATACAGTAGCCGACGCACACGATCAGAATCCTCGCCAGCGGGCTTTTGATAAAGCCGCTGGTATCTGTCATCAGGATAATCAGCCCCGCAAACAGGGTAAAGCGGAGAATCCTGATCCAGGATACATACTTTCCATGCTTCATATTGGTTTTTTCCACAATCGGGCCGGCGCACAGATTAATCAGAAAGTCTATCGTCTTAACAATCAGCATGGCCGTCCCGATCATCAGCGCCGGGATCTTCAGATAATCGGTCATAAACATGGTAAAATACACCGTCAGCATGGTGTGGGCCATCATCAGCATACCCTGGGACAGGGCATAGGCATTGATGTCCAGATTCGTCAGTTTGGGCTTGCCCATAAGTAATCATTCCCTTCTGTAAATTTAAAGCCCGCTTCCGCGGATCTTAGCCGGGAGCCAGGCCGCAGCCTGGCTTTCCCTCTCACCTCTCACTGTGCAGCTGGCTTTCCCGCTCCGCATTCGCCCGGGCATAAAAGGCAGCCTCCTGGTCTGTCAGCTTATAGCAGACCAGCGCCAGCACTGCGGAGGTTCCCATCAGCACTGCGGGAACCAGTCCCAGCAGAACCATATAGCGGCTGACAAATGCGCTTGTCACCGCCACATCCGGCCCGGTGTAGCCTACCCATGCCAGCCCGTAGCCGGTCAGCGCCCCGCCGATGGCAAAGCCCACCTTGGTCGGGATATTCATCACTGCCGCCGCAATGGTGCGGTTATCCACGCCGGTTTTATAATAGCCGTATTCGCCGCAGTCCAGATAATAATTCACGCCAAAGCTCTTGTAAATGTAAGTGCCGCTCATAGCCAGGCACATACAGATAATCATAAACCAGACATTTTTCAGGGAAAATGCCCAGATGCCCAGCATGGAACAAGCGCTCAGCCCCATTCCCAGCGCCAGGGAGGCCTTCTTTCCGATCCTCCTGCCCAGGGCCGGCACGCACAGGCTGGCCAGGAAGGAGACCACGCTCCGGCAGGTCAGCGCCACTGTCAGCATGGAAAAGTTTCCCGTTACCACGCTGAAGTAATAGGCAGTTACCCCATTATAAATTTCATTGCCAATGCCAAAAAAGGTATAAATCACAACCAGAATAATCATCTGCCGGTTGGTGGCGATAGAATGAGCCATCTCCCGGATGGTCGCCGTCTTTCTGGCGGCAGCCTGGGAAACCGGCGGGTCAAAGCGGCTGGCCCGGCGGATAAACCAGCTATAGCAGATAAAGAAACCGGATATGTACAGTACCGTTGTAATGGTATACCCGGCAGATCCGCCGAAACGCGGCGTCAGCCAGGTAATGATCGGCAGCGTAATAGCCGAAGAGATGATGGTCGCCGCAGCCCCCGCCTGGGTCTGCCGGGCTGTCAGCCTTCTGCGGTTCTCCATATTGGCTCCCGCCATCTTCGGAATCAGCGCCCCCCGTACTGTGATATTAAAATCCATGGAACCGTGGAAAAGGCAGTAGCCGCAGCATACAATCAGAATCCTGAGCAGCGGGCTTTGAATCAGCCAGGAAGTATCTGTCATCAGGATAATGATTCCGATAAAAAGCGTAAATCTGAGAATCCGCATCCAGGAAACATACTTTCCATGCTTCATATTGCTTTTTTCCACCACAGGCCCGGCGCACAGATTAATCAGAAAATCAATGGTTTTTACCACCAGCATGGCCGTCCCCAGCATCAGGGCCGGAATCTTCAGATAATCGGTCATAAACATGGTAAAATACACCGTCAGCATGCTCTGGGCCATTGTCAGCATCCCCTGGGACAGCGCATATGCCGTTACGTCTGTCCGGGTCAGTTCATGCCTGTTCATCATTGCCACACCCCTTTTTCATTCTAACCGAAGCAGAAAAAGTCCCGCTTCTTATTGCGCGGATTGGGAATATCCGCCCGGCCAGGGAACGCAGTTTCCTGTGAAATAAAATAGAATCTTGCTTTGCAGGATTCTCCGCCTGCGGCGGATCGCTTCAGCGATATATTCAACTCCGCCGCAGTGCGATCCTGCGGAGCATTTTTGTTTCAGAGGGAACGCAGTTTCCTGTGAAACAAAAAAATGGAGAGCCTGTCTTTAGGCCCTCCACACACAGCGCGATCCTGTTACTGCCGCCCTGACCTTTCCATTTTCACTCTGAAGGTCCGCCGCCAAATAGGCGGCATTCATTCAGGGAT
>CALWQE010000121.1 GCA_944383605.1 uncultured Lachnospiraceae bacterium | reverse complement strand
AGACGGAAAGGCCCACATTCACCGCCGGACGCATCCCTGCGAAAAACAGGTCGCTTTCCAGGAAAATCTGGCCGTCTGTAATCGAAATCACATTGGTAGGAATGTAAGCAGATACATCGCCATCCTGTGTCTCGATAATCGGCAGCGCCGTAATGGAGCCCCCGCCCAGGGCGTCGCTCAGCCTGCTGGAGCGCTCCAGCAGACGGGAATGGAGATAAAACACATCGCCCGGATACGCCTCCCGCCCCGGAGACCGTTCCAGCAGCAGAGACAGCGCCCGGTATGCCACCGCGTGCTTGGACAGATCGTCATAAACGATCAGCACATCCTTTCCCTGATACATAAAATATTCCGCCATCGCAGTGCCCGAATAAGGGGCGACATACTGAAGAGATGCCGGATCGCTGGCAGTCGCCGACATGACGATGGTATAATCCATGGCGCCATGGCTTCGCAGCGTATGGACGATTTTCGCCACCGTGGAAGCCTTCTGGCCTACAGCCACATAAATACAGATTACATTCTTCCCCTGCTGGTTCAGGATCGCGTCCACAGCGATGGAGGTTTTTCCGGTCTGCCGGTCGCCGATAATCAGCTCCCTCTGCCCCCTGCCGATGGGGAACATGGAATCGATGGCCAGAATACCGGTTTCCAGCGGCTCGCTGACCGATTTTCTGTCTACGATGCCGGGCGCTTCGTGCTCGATCGGCCGGTATCCGCTGCTTTCGATTTCGCCCCGTCCGTCAATAGGCGCGCCCAAAGCGTCCACAATTCTGCCGATAAAGGCTTCTCCGACAGGCACGCCTGCCATTTTTCCGGTACGGACTGCCCGGGAGCCTTCCCGGATCTCATTGTCCCGGCCAAACAGGATACAGCCGGTTTCCTCCTCCCGGATATCCTGCACCATTCCTTTCAGCCCATTGTCAAACAGAAGGATCTCGCCGTACATGGCGTGGCGGATTCCCTCCAGCTTCGCGATCCCGTCTCCGACCCAGGTGACAAACCCCACCTCCTGGCTGGATTCTGCTTCGCCCTGGAAATCTTCCACCCTTCCTCTGAGGATGGGAATAATATCCCCGATCTCTTCAGCCTTTTCCCTGCCGGAACCGGAAAACATCTGCCGCTTCAGCTGACGCAGCCTTCCTCTGGCGCTGAAATCAAATTCCATGCTGTCCGCCCGGAGGATAAAGCCGCTGATCAGCTCAGGATCTTCCTCCAAGATCAGGTCTACCTGCCCGCAGCCGGTTTTCTTCTGAAGAAACTCCTTCATCTGGCGGATCTGTTCCTCTGAGGGAGCGGTTACATAAAGCAGAACCGCTTTCAGTTCTTCCTGCCTAATTTCCTCTTGCTTCATTAGAATCACCTGCTTTTGCTAAAAATGCGTTGTAGATCATCTGATCCTCTGCCGGGCTCTTGTTTTCCTTCAAAATTTTCTCCGCGGCATCTGCAGCCAGGGAGGCGATCTCCGACTCCATATCCCGCAGCGCTTTCTGCTTTTCTTCCGCAATGGCGGTTCTGGCCTTTTCCATCATCTGATCTGCCTGAGTCCCTGCTTCATCCACCAGCCGCTGGTATTCCGCCTGGCCCCGGCTTTTTGCCTCGTCCAGAAGCCGGGCCGATTCCTCCTTCGCCTGGTTCAGAGATTTCTCATATTCCGCTTTCATATCCAGCGCCTTTTTCTCTGCCTCGCTGGCTGAGGCAAACTGGCTGTCGATCAGCGCCTTTCTCTCCTCCATCACCCGGATGACAGGCCCAAATAAAAACTTTTTCATCAATAAATAAAGTACCAGAAGGTTCACCACCGTCCACAGGATATTCCAGAAATCAATCCGCAGCACTTTATTTCACCTGCCTTTCCTCTGTCAGCCTAAGAATAAGATAATTAACAGCGCAATTACGAACCCATAAATAGCGGTAGCTTCTGCCAGGGCACAGCCCAGCAGGAGAGACTTGCTGATTTTACTTTCTGCCTCAGGCTGTCTGGCAATGGCGTCTACTGCCTTTGCCGTAGCGATGCCGATTCCGATGCCCGCCCCAATGCCTGTTAATACTGCGATACCTGCTCCAAATGCGATTAATGTAGACATATTCATTTTCTCCTTTTCTGATTTTGCAAATTAGTCAGTCGTCGATTGCTTCTTTCATAAACAGCGATGTTAAAAAGACAAATACATAAGCCTGGATAAACCCGTCAAACACATCGAAATAAAGGCTGAAGGGAATGGGAATGATAGCCGGCACGATCATCTTGATCAGCTCCATCACCACAAACGCCCCCAGCACATTGCCGAACAGACGCATACACAGCGACAGCGGACGGATAAACAGCTCCAGGATGTTAATCGGCGCAACGATCGCCACCGGCTCCGCAAAGCTTTTCAGCCATTTCTTCACGCCTTTTTTATGGATGCCGGCGTATTCGATCAGCACGATGCTCATCAGAGCCAGCGCCGCCGTAACATTCAGATCCTTTGTCGGGGATTTGAAGCCAAACAGGCCGATAATATTGGCGATGCCGATATAAATTACCACAGTACACAGATAAGGGATATATCTTCTGCCCTTCTCTCCCAAAATGCCGTCAAAAAAATTGTAAAGAAAGCTGACGCCTGCCTCCAGCAGCAGCTGCCTCTTTCCCGGAGACTCTACCCGCAGGTTCCGCGCCAGCAGAACAGCCAGAAGAACCATAACGGCCATAATAATCCATGTCACCACAACAGATTCGAAGATTTCCATCCCGCCGAATACCGGTATGGTAAACACAGTTTCACAATTCAGCTCTTCCAGCAGTCTCTCAGCCAAATCTCCCATATTCTGTCTCCCTTCCTTTCTCGTAAAGTTCTTTATGCCAGAAAATATATTAAGTTTATTTATTTTCCTTGTCAACACAATAAAAGAAAGGGCTTCTCATCTGCCCTTCCTTTTATTTTTTGTTCATTTATTCTATACTTTTCCGAAAATTTCATCACTTTTCATGAAAATTTCTCTTGCATTTTTTTCAGTACAAACAAGACAGCCTTCCCGGCAGCTCCCTGTATCAACAGAGCATTCAAAAAATACCTGAAAATAGTCAGAAATTATCTCTCGTCCTCTACCACCGGCACAGGCTCCTCGTCCCAGGCGTCCAGATCATGGATGTATTTTTTCGTTTCCTTTGCAATCACATTTGACAGCAGCAGCACTGCAATCAGGTTGGGCACTGCCATTAACGCATTCAGGATATCTGCGATATCCCAGACGATATCCAGGGCCACCACCGGCGCGATCGCCGCTACGGCGACATAAAGGACACGGTAGGGGATCAGCCCCTTCTTTCCCGCAAAATATTCTACCGCCCGCTCTCCATAATAGGCCCAGCCCAAAACGGTGGAGAAGGCAAAGCAGATAATGCCCAGCGTCAGCACCACCGGCCCGAAATAGGGGATCTGTCCGAAAGCCAGGGTCGTCAGGATGCCGCCGTCTGCGATCCCTCCCATATTAATTTCCGGGTTTTTCATCACTGTTGTCACCAGTACCAAACCGGTCATCAGACAGACTACCACCGTATCCCAGAAGGTACCTGTGGAGGATACCAGCGCCTGGCGCACCGGGTTCCTGGTCTGAGCCGCTGCAGCCGCAATAGGCGCGGAGCCCATACCGGATTCATTGGAAAAAAGCCCTCTGGCTGTTCCATAGCGCATCGCCGCCATAATGCCTGTCCCTACCAGTCCGCCGGCAGCCGCTCCCGGCTGGAAAGCCAGGCGGATGATCGTCTGGATGGCCGGGATAATAAAATCATAGTTAATGCCCAGAATAACCAGACAGCCCGCCACATAGAAAATCGCCATAAAAGGCACCAGCTTTTCGCAGACATTGGCGATCGACTTGATGCCGCCGAAGATTACCACGGCAGTCAGCGCGGCTACAACCAAACCCACGATCCATCCCTGGATCCCCATATTTTCCTCTACAATATTAGCGATGGCGTTTACCTGGGTGGCGCAGCCGATGCCAAAGGAAGCCACTCCCGCAAAAACCGCGAACAGCATTCCCAAAACGGCGCCGAACCGCTTCCATTTCAGCCCCCTGGACAGGGCGTACATGGCGCCGCCCTGCATACGGCCATCCTTCTTTTTCACTCTGTATTTTACAGCAATCAGCGACTCCGCGTATTTTGTGGCAATGCCGAACACGCCGGACAGCCAGCACCAGAGCACAGCCCCCGGTCCGCCCAGGGCCACGGCGGTTCCCACGCCCACGATATTTCCTGTTCCGATCGTAGCCGCCAGCGCTGTGGTCAGGGCGCCGAAATTAGACACCTCGCCCTCCGCGTCAGGGTCCTTCGTCACAGAAAGCTTAATTCCTTTGGTAATGGAATGCCATTGGATAAAGCCTGTCTTAAATGTCATAAAAATATGGGTGCCCAGCAGCAGGATAATCAGCCACCAGCCCCAGATCGCATCGTCAATAGCGGTAATCATGTTTCCGATCGTTTCCAGCATAATGATGTCTCTCCTTCCCTGAATCTGACAGTATTATACACCATCCGCCCGGTTTCGTAAAATAAAATCGCGAAAAAATCAAAAAAATTTCGGTCAGTTCCAGATCTGCCGGATTTTTTCCTGTATTTTCTGGTCTCTGGAGACTGCGAACAAAATAATTGCACATTTTATGATCCGCTGAAAATAGTAAGGCGTGCCGATATACCCCATATAATTTTGCAGGATGCCCCACAGATAGGCTCCTCCCACTGCCCGGAGCACCGACGCTTTGCCGCCGGAGATCCGGTTGCCGCCCAGCAGATTGCCGATAATCCCGTCATAAGCAAAGTTTGAGCCTGTGGTGGTAGAGCCGTAACCGATCCTGGCCGTATAAATAACGCCGATCAGTCCGGCCGCCGCGCCGATCATGGTATAATTCACCCATATGATCCGTTTCACATTAATGCCGGCCGCCCGGGCTGTGGACTCCCGGTAGCCGGTCGCCAGCAGATACCTGCCGAACAGTGTATTGTTTAATATAAACTGCATCAGCAGCGCCAGCAGAAACAGCAGCCAGACATAGACAGGGATCTGGAGAAACCGGTTATAAACCAAAAACTCCAGCGCGGTTGCCCGGAAGATAAAACCGCCTCCGCTCACCAGATAGGCCAGCCCCTCAAAGCCAATCTGGGTCGCCAGCGTGACGCAGAAGGAGGAAAGCCCCTTCATTCCCACAAACCAGCCGTTTATCATCCCCATCAGCGTCCCAATCACCACAGCCCCGGTCACAGCCGCCGGGATCCCCCATCCATTCCGCAGGAAAAGGGCGCAGGTCATATTGGTCACTGTGATGGCCGAACCAATAGACATATCAAAATGGCCCGCGGCCATGACCAGCGCCACGCAGCTGCTGATGGCCGCTACAATAGCGATCTGGTTCACGATCAGCAGCAGATTGGCCGCGGTAAAAAATTCCGGCGCATACAGCCAGGCTGCTGCGCAGGCGCAAAGTACCGCCAGCGCAAAGCGCCGTTCCTTTTTTGTCCTGTGCACAGAACCGCTGCGCATCATAAAGCTGTTTTTCAGATAACGGCAGAAGCCCATCGTCCTTCTCATCCTTTCTCTTTCAAGACTCGCTCCCCTCTGATAGCCCCTCTATTTCCCCTGACGCAGCAGACCCAGCGGATCATAGACCCGGTCGCATACCACCATTGCTTCCTGTTCCCGGTTCATACAGTACAATACGGCGATCCCCCGCTGCCTGCACAGATCCAGCAGACGGTACAGGTACCCTTTCTCCGTCTCATCAGAGGTTTCCAGTACTGTGCTGAGCACCAGCAGCTCCGGCCTGGCCGTCACCCAGGACAGCAGCGGAAAGACAACGCTGCGCAGATGGCCCGGCCGCCCCAGCTCCGCCAGCTTCTGCTCCGCGGAAAGGGGGTCTTCGCTGACCGTCTCTTCCGCGATAAACCGGAGTATCCTCCAGTCCAGGAACCCCATCCGGTTATGCTGCCGGTAGCTGCGGATCATCAGATTCTCCCAGGCGGACAGATATGGAAAATCCAGATTCTCGCCCTGGGCATAGCTGACACAGGCCACGCCATACCGGGAGGGAAGCCTCCACTTTGCCGCGTCCGTCCACTGTCCCTTCACCCAGATCCTGCCTGCCATAGGCCGTCTCCCATCCATTGCCTCAAAAAGAGCGGCCGCAGTCTGGCTGTCTGCATACACGCCGGCGATTTCTCCCCTGTGGATCTCCAGATCCAGATTCAGCCTTGTCCCGGATACATGCAGCTGTCTGGCGCAGAATACCCGTTCATCCTGCCTTCCCGGGCCTGCCGCCGCTTCCGTTTTTTTTCTCCTTTTCATCAGAATCATCTGAATGACCTGGGGATCGTAATCACGGCGCTCCAGGATGCCGGATACCTTTCCCGCCGTAACGATAGCCAGACGGTCTGTGGATTCCATCAGGTCGCTGACAGAAGTATCCATGTAGATAACGGAAATCCCCATTTCCTTTAGCCTGACCAGCCACAGCCGGAAAATATCCATTTCTTCTGTGGAAAATTCTCTGCCCACCTGATAAAAAATTACGATCCGGGCATGGTTATAAATCGCCCTGGCGATTTCTACCTGGCAGCGCTCGAAAGGGCTCATGGCGTCGATGCGGCTGTCCAGGGAAATGGGAATCTCATTTTCCTCCAGAAATTCCATCATCCGCCGGCGCAGCTTCCGCCGGCTGACAAAAAAATCCGGGCCGGAAAAAGAGTGGATGCCGCCGATGTTTTCCGCTATCGTCAGGTTGGCGAAAAGAGCGGATTCTCTCTGAATCAGGTAGATCCCTTTCTGCCGGGCCTCCATCATATTTTTAAATACAGTTTCCTCCCCCTGATACCAGAAGGTGCCGGAGTCCGCCTGTGACAGGCCGCTGAGCAGCTCGCACAGGGAAAGCAGGCTGCTGTCGTTTTTCCCCAGCACCCCCAGCACCTCCGTCTCAAACAGCGTCAGCGCCACATGGCGAAGCACCCGCTGGCGGCCTTTTCTCTTGCATATATTATATAAATAAAGCAGTTCCCGTTTCAATTCCTGTCCCTCCGGATCTGTTGTTTGCAGCAGCGCTGCGCCACGTCCTCACATCCTGGGCAGCATGACCTCCACAGTCGTGCCCACCCCTTCTGTACTGCATATGTGAAGGCCGTAATGGCCGCCGAAGTAATGGCGGATCCGCTGATTCAGGTTGGACAGGGTATTGGGCACCGCGCTGGCGCTTCCCTTCGCCATCGACCATGGCCTGGGGTGATACAGCTCCTGCTGCAGCTTCTCCAGCGCATCCGGCCCCATTCCCACGCCATCGTCTGTCACCACAATCAGCATCCGGCTCTGGGTAGCTGTCACACGCAGCCGGATCGTGCCGCCGCCCCGTTTTTTCTCCAGCCCATGCATAATAGCATTTTCCACGATCGGGGAAAGGGTCAGCACCGGCAGGATACAGTCCCGCACATCGTTATCATCATATTCTGCCTCAAAACGGTACAGATCTCCGAACCGGTACCGCTGAATCAGCATATAATTATCCACATAGGACATTTCCTCCCGGAAGGTAGCCATCTCCCCTGTCCGGTTAATCCGGAACCGGAACAGCATCGCCAGGGCTTCCACAATATCCGCGATGTCCTGGCCGCCGTAATCCAGCGCCTTGGCCCGTATGGTTTCCAGCGTGTTATAGAAAAAGTGGGGGCTGATCTGGTTTTGGAGGGCGTTAAATTCCGCCTGCATATGAAGCATTTTAATCTTATAGGAATTGTAATCCTCTGAAAGCAAAGCCTCCAGAGCGCGATCCAGCTCCTCCAGCGGCCGCATACATTCCTCCGCCGTCACAGCCCGGGGCTCGTCTCCCTCCAGCTTGATCCGAATCCGGAACAATCTCTGGGGAAAGGCCCGGAAAAAAAAGAAAATCAGGGAGCAGAAGGCCAAAACCATGCACAGGGTCAGCAGCGCCAGCGCCCCTTTCCCGGCAGGCCGCCCTTCCAGCGTATCCCTCCACACCCAGGCCAGCAAAAACAGGCCGGCGCTCATCAGGGCAAAAAGCGGGCCGGGATACCATTTCATCCTTTTATCCTTCAACCTGGCACCTCCCTTCCTTTACCGGGCGTAATATTTCCGGTATTCTGCTGGTTTGACGCCGGTAGCCTTAAAAAACAGCCGTCTGAAATATTTCTCATCGAGATACCCTACCTGATCCGCTCTTTTTTTCTCGGACAGGTGGGTCTTTTTGCGCTGCCCCTTCGCCTTGCGGATGCGC
>CALWQE010000120.1 GCA_944383605.1 uncultured Lachnospiraceae bacterium | reverse complement strand
AAATATCCGGGATTTTACCACTTTCTGTTCCCAGGTACCGGGAACGGCCCAGGTATCGTCGGGCAGGCTTTCTTCCGGCTGCCCCGGCCGGGCGGCGTCTGGCGCTGTGGCTGTCCGAACACCCTGTCCGGTATGGGGCTGGGACAGGCTCTCGGGGATCTGACCGGCTTCCATTGCCGCCAGATAATCCTCCAGCCGGGACTTGATGACGGTGACATTGGGTCCGTAAATGATCTGTACGCCATTTCCCCGGTGGATGACGCCGGAGGCGCCGGCAGCTTTCAGCGTCTGGTCGCTGACCAGGTCTGAGTTATGGACGGTGCACCGCAGCCGTGTGGCGCAGCAGTCCAGATCGGCGATATTCTGCCGGCCGCCCAGCCCCCGGATGATCTGCTCAGACTGGCTGCTCCCGTGGGAGGACAGCGGCTGCCCGGCCTTTCCCTTCCTGGTTTCCACATCCTGACGGGTGTACAGCTTCACTTCCTCGCCTGCATCCCGCCCCGGCGTCTTAAAATTGAACCGGCGGATCAGGAAGGAGAAGAGGAGATAGTAGACAATAAAGTAAAAGATCCCCACGATCACAGTCCAGATCCAGTTGGTCTTGTCATTTCCCTGCATAATGCCGAAAAGAGTCAGGTCGATCAGGCCGCCGGAGAAGGTCATGCCCACACCCACCTGAAAGATGTGCATCAGCATATAGGCGGCTCCGGCGAAAATACAGTGGATGACATAGAGAAGGGGCGCCACAAAAAGGAAAGTAAATTCCAGGGGCTCCGTGATGCCGGTGATCATGGAGGTCAGAGCCGCTGACAGCAGCAGGCCGCCTACTGCCTTCCGGTTTTCCGGGCGGGCTGTCCGGTACATGGCCAGGGCCGCGCCGGGCAGGCCGAAGATCATCAGCGGAAATTTGCCGGACATGAAGCGGGTGGCCTCCACACTGAATTTTTCGATCCCGCCGTTTGCCAGCTCAGCAAAGAAAATATTCTGAGCGCCCTCGATCAGCTGACCGCCAACCATGGCGCTTCCGCCCACACCGGTCTGCCAGAAGGGCAGATAGAACACATGGTGAAGGCCAAAGGGAATCAGCGCCCGCTCCATCAGGCCGTAGAGGAAGGTGCCTGCATAGCCGGAGCCGCGCACCAGATCGCCGACGGCATAGATGCCGTTCTGGATCACCGGCCAGATATAAAACATGATGACGCCGACGATGAGAAAGACAACGGAGGAGATGATCGGCACGAATCGGGTGCCGCCGAAAAAGGACAGTACCTGGGGCAGCTGGATCTGATAATAACGGTTGTGCAGGGCTGCTGTCCCCAGCCCTACGATGATGCCGCCGAAGACGCCCATTTGCAGAGACTGAATGCCCAGCACCGATACTGTGGAGCCGGAATGAAGGGTTTCGGCGGCGCCGGAGACAGAGAGCATGGCGCCGATGGCGGCGTGCATGACAAAAAAGGCGATGGCGCCGGCCAGGGCTGCCACTTCCTTTTCCTTTTTCGCCATGCCGATGGCCACGCCAATGGCGAATATCAGCGGCAGATTGGTGAATACGATATCGCCGCACCGGTTCAGCACTGTCAGGATGCTGTAGAGAAATGTCCCTTCCCCCAGAATATTCTGGAGGCCGTAGGCTTCTATCATACGGCTGTTGGTAAAGGAGCCGCCGACGCCCAGGAACAGCCCGGCTACCGGCAGAATCGCGATCGGGAGCATAAAAGACCGCCCTACTCGCTGAAGCACGCCAAATATCTTATCTTTCATATCAGTATTCCTTTCCTGTAAAATCTAACATGATATACTATCTCCCTGATGGGTAAGCAGCATACATGAAAGAAATGATAAATTTCTCTTGACAGCATATGTGAAGTATTATATTATATGAAATATAATATAAGAAAAGAAATAATATTATATTCCGCGCCAAGGCTCGCCGGCGAGTCTTGCATTTCAAACAGATGGGAGCTGGTGATATGGTATTTAATACTGGCGCTGCCCTGCTGGACGCCATTGTTTTAGCTGTCGTATCAACAGAGACGGAAGGAACCTATGGGTATAAGATCACCCATGAAGTCAGGCAGGCGATCGGCGTGTCAGAGTCTACCCTCTATCCGGTACTGCGGCGGCTGCAGAAAGAGGGCTGTCTGGCAGTATACGACAGAGAATTTGCGGGGCGGAACCGCAGATATTACAAGATTACAGATATGGGGTGGGCCCAGCTGCAGATGTACCGGGAAGAATGGGTGATTTATTCATCCAGAATTTCCCGTATCTTTTCAGAAGTAACAGACCAGAGGGAAAAGTAAAAAGCCGCCCGGAAAAGGAGGAAAAGACGAGTATGGAAAAAGAAGAATTTCTGGCGGAGCTGGAACGGCTTCTGTCCGGCATCCCGGAACAGGAGCGGGAGGAGGCGCTGAAATATTACAGAGAATATATTGAGGAGGCCGGGCCGGAGAATGAGGCGCAGGCGCTGCGGGAGCTGGGCTCGCCCAGACGGATTGCCGCTGCCGTAATGGGGCAGTTTGATGAGAAGGATGGGGAGTTTACGGAAAAAGGATTCGGAAATCCGGACTGGGAGGAGCCGGTCAAGGAGATCGTGCCCGTGGAGTCCAGGGCAGACAGGCAGCGCAGATGGATTAAGATCGGGATTATCGCCTGCTTTGTCCTCTTTGTTGTTCCGGTGTGCCTGCGGCTGCTGGGCAGTTTGTTTGGGATGTCGCTGAATGTGGTATTGACGGTGATCGTGCTGCTGATCGGCATCGCCGTGTGTACGGCGGCGGGACTTATATTGGGGACGATTGGCGTGCTGGTGGGATTTTTCCTTTTGTTCTGGCTGCCGGCCCAGGGGCTGACGATTCTGGGCCTGGGTTTTATCGGCCTGGGCATCGGCTGTCTGGGAAATGTACTGTGTATACGGTTTTATGGCAGATGGCTGCCTGCCCTGCTTCACGCGGCAGGCGAGCAGGCAGGGAAACTGAACAGAAAAAACCGGGAGGGAAGAAAAAATGAGTAAAAAGGAGAAAATATATCTGCGCCTGGGGCTGTTTTTTCTGGCTGTCGGGCTGGTGATTACCATTGGATTCGGCAGTTTCCGGTTTGGCAGCACATCAGAACGGGTGACAGAGACGGTTGTGGAAATAGCGGAGGACAGCGGCGCCGCAGATGAAAGCGATCCGGTTTGTCAGGCGTTTCAGGAAGGGACGATCAGCGGACTGCGCATAGAAGGCGGATACGGAGAAATCCATATCGGGGCC
>CALWQE010000119.1 GCA_944383605.1 uncultured Lachnospiraceae bacterium | reverse complement strand
CCTTCCGGAAAGGATGTGCTGAAGGAGGGGGATATTATTAATGTGGATGTTTCCACGATCTATAAAGGATACTATTCTGATTCATCCCGGATGTTCTGCATCGGCCAGGTAAGCGAGGAGAAGAAGCGGCTGGTGCAGGTGGTAAAAGAATGCGTGGAGCTGGGACTGGAGCAGGTGAAGCCCTGGGGCTTTCTGGGGGATATGGGAGAAGCGGTGCACAGCCACGCGAAGGAAAACGGATATACTGTAGTGCGGGAAATCGGCGGCCATGGCGTAGGCCTGGAGTTCCATGAGGAGCCTTTTGTCAGCTATGTATCCCGGAGGGGAACCGAGATGATGATGGCGCCCGGTATGATATTTACGATAGAGCCAATGGTAAATATGGGGACAGAGGAAATCTTTGTGGATGAAGAAAATGAATGGACGGTATATACCGCAGACGGAAAGCCCTCCGCCCAGTGGGAGATTATGGTTCTGGTAACGGAAGACGGCCATGAGGTGCTGGCCTGGTAGAAACGGAGGGATGGGAGATTGAAGCTGACGGTTCTCAATGAAAATCTGGTATACCGGGCCGGGCTGACAGCGGAGCATGGTTTGTCTGTCCTGGTGGAGGAACAGGGCAGACGGCTTCTTTTTGACACAGGGCAGACGGGCAGATTCATGGAAAATGCCGCCCGGCTGGGCGTCAGCCTGGAAGGGCTGGACGCCATTATCCTGAGCCATGGACATTATGACCACTGCGGCGGCCTGACCGCCCTGGAGAAGCAGCTGGGCCAGCTGCCGCCGGTCTATGTCAGGAAGGCCAGCTTCCTGAAAAAATATACTGCCGGACGCCGTCCCGGTGAATACCGCGATATCGGTATCCCGTGGAAGAGGAAGGAGAGCCGGGCGAAATGGATTGACACAGAAGACTTTCAGGAAATCTGGCCCGGCTTTTATCTCCTGGGCAATATTCCCTACAGGCCGGAGGGGGAGCCCAGGCCGGAGGGCTTTTTTTATCAGCCGGAGGGAAAGGAAGAGATGGAACCGGATGCTTTTTCCGATGAACAGTTTCTGGCGGTGGATTCCCCAAAAGGGCTGACCCTGGTGATGGGCTGCAGCCATATGGGTATCATAAACTGCCTGCTTCAGGTTCGGGAGCGTTTTCCGGGCCGGCCCATCCGCTGTATGCTGGCAGGTATGCATCTGATGAACGCTTCGGAAGAACAGATTCAGAAAACCATAGAGCGGCTGAGGCCGTTCCGGGTCGAATGCCTGATCCCGGTTCACTGTACAGGCGTAGAGGCGATCGTGGCCATGAAGCAGGCCTTCGGGAAACGATGCCGGATCGGACAGTGCGGCGCCCGGTTCCTGCTGGATGAATAAACCTGAAAAGAGTAAGGACGCCTTGCGGCGCCCTTACTCATCTGTTGGAATAGTAGAATAAGAATTTTTAACATTCTTTAAAACGTAGTGAGTTCTGGTTGCGGATACACCGTTCTGTCCTTTAATGGTGCGGTGTATGTTCTCCAGATGTTCGGATGATTTGCATATGATTTTCAAAATAAAATCAAAATCACCGGTCATGTAATAGCAGGAAACAATGTTCGGATTGTTCTGAATCATTTCCGTGAAGGCATCGTAATATTTGGGATGCTCCAGGCTGACCTCCATCAGAGCTGTTACATCGTTCCCCAGCTGCTTTTCATCCAGGATAATGGTGTAAGACTGAATGATGCCTGAGGATTCCATTTTTCTGATCCGCTCGATTACGGTTGATACGGCCAAATGGATTTCCTTACTGATCTCAGAAGCTTTCTCCCTGGCGTTTTTCTTCAGACAATTTAAAATTTTAATGTCCATTCCATCCATAATGTGGCTGCTCCTTTACTTTCGTATCCTTATAGAATCCTCATAGAACAGTTCAATTTTATCACAAACAGCCGGAAAGTCAATGAATCCCACAGAAAATTTAGTAAGTTTAGCAAAATATAAGAAAATACAGGATTCTGTAAGGTAATAGAGGTGTTTCATTTAAGGATTCTTTAACAAAGTTAAGGAAGATATCATGATTTTGACACAGCCTATTCAAAATTATCCATTACAATGCGATGTATAAAATCTGTGAAACAAAGCACGATATCAGGAGGAATCAGATATATGGAAGAATTAAAAAGCGAAAGACGCCAGGAAGAGCTGCTCCGGCGGCTGACAGGGTATACGAAGGACCGTAATCCGGCGCTGCGGGCCGCCGCCTATACGGCGCTGGGGCGGGTTCCGGCGGAGGAGGCGGTGGACTGTCTGCTGAAGGGGCTGGAGGACGAGCATCAGGGCGTGAGGGAAGCTGCGAAAAAGGCGCTGGAGGAGCTGGTGGAATTTTGCTGTGTGTACGGCTATCAGGCTGTACCGTCTTAGAAAACGCCATGCAGGTTCCAGGGCGAATTTGGAGTTTCCCGGAGAAAATCCGATTTGTTACGTTAAAAGATTGTAAATTCTCAGGATTGCTTTGCATTTTTTCCGGTTTCCTGTATGATAGAAGGTAGCGAGATCATGCAGGCTGAATTGCAGCCGGGAACTGGAGGAATGTATGAAAGTTACTTATGAAGACATAAAAAACAGTGAAGTGGTAAAAACATATATCAGAAAAGCGGACGAGTCATTAATTGCGCTGGGCTATACGGAGCACAGCTTCGCCCATGTCAGCAAGGTGGCGAAGACAGCCAGCCACATTCTGACGGTAATGGGGTATTCGGAGAGAGAGGCTGAGCTGGCCAGGATCGCCGGGTATCTTCATGATATCGGAAATGTCATCAACCGGATCGACCATGCCCAGAGCGGAGCGGTGATGGCTTTCCGCCTTCTGGACAATATGGGCGCTGACCCGGAGGATATCGCAACGGTCATTACCGCCATCGGCAACCATGACGAGGGAACCGCTTATCCGGTAAATGCAGTAGCGGCGGCGCTGATTATCGCGGACAAGTCGGATGTGCGCTGCTCCAGGGTAAGAAATACGGATATTACATCTTTCGATATCCATGACAGAGTGAATTATTCTGTGAAAAAATCTTCTCTGACCGTAGACCCTGAGCTGGCGGTGATTGACCTGGAGCTGATTATCGACACGACAATCTGTTCGGTGATGGACTATTTTGAAATCTTTCTGAACCGTATGCTTCTGTGTAAGAAAGCAGCGGAAAAGCTGGGGCTTCACTTTGGACTGAAAATCAATGAACAAAGAGTGATCTGACAGGCGGACGAAAGAGCGCGGAATGTGTCTGCGCGCGTTTGCTGAAAGCGGCGGGAATCCGCCGGCTTTGGCTGCGGGAAACGTCAGCAGGGGGAGTCAATGACAGCAAGGAGGGACCGATATGGTTGCAGACTGTGCAAAAATGGCAGTGGAACTGAAGGTAAACCGGTTTCAGGGAGAGCCGGTTATGATTTCTGATTATGAGTGCGCTTACGCCTGCTCCTGGGCGCTGAAACGCCTGGGTATGGAAGCAGACCCCCAGGAGGAGTTAAGCAGGCTCAAAGACAGTGTGATGGCCCAGGAAGAGCGGCTGGCCTGCGGCGATGAGACGGATAAAAGCCTGCTGGCGCTGATAAAGCCCTATAAGGTGCAGGGAACTCATGGCGAGGGTATCAGTACCCTGATCCGGATGGGGATGGAAGCGTAATCTGGGAATGAGATGTTTTACGGCAGATGAGAGCGGTCGCAGTCCGGCAAAGAGTCAGATCCTGAAACAGGAGGCTGACCCTTTGCCGGACTGATTTTTATTTGGCAGTAACCGCAGTATTTTGTCCAGCCAAAACGCTCCGCAGGCCGATGGGCCAGGGCTGCTTTTATCTGCCGTCCGGCAGATAGGGATAAAGCTCCTGATAAGCTTCGAGCTCCCCTTCATCCTCCGGCAGCGCCGGGATCAGGCCGGTCATGTCGGAGGCAGAGCCGGCGCTTCCTTCGTACAGATTTTCAAAGGTGTCTTCCGTATGGTAGTCAAAGGTATCGTTTTTTTCTTTCATTCTGTTAACCCTCCTGCCAGTGTTTTCAGCTTGCCGGTTTAGTTATTTCCCTTTTCCTGTGGGATTATGTGTGCCCGAAAAAAATAATCTTCTGCAATTTTAATAAGGGAAACGGCCGCGGGCATACGGAAAAAGGGATTGAGATTCCGGAAGGTTCGTACTATAATAGGTTGATATTATTTACCGGCAGGGACGGGGCGTGCCTGACAATTTGGAACAGAGAAGGAGGGACGGGAGAATTGAAAAAATGGAACAAAGGGATCCGATACCTTCTGTCTGTCGCGGCTGCAGCATTATGTCTGTCAGGCTGCGCCGGATTCCATGCGGAAAAGGCAGAGCGGGATGACGGAAGACTGGATGTAATCGCCACGATTTTTCCCTATTATGATTTTGCCCGTCAGATCGGCGGCGACAGGATTCGCCTGACGCTGCTGCTGCCAGCGGGAAAGGAGAGCCATTCCTTCGAACCAACGCCTGCGGATATGATCCGGATCGGGGAATGCGATCTGTTTCTCTATAATGGCGGAGAGATGGAGCAGTGGGTGGATCAGGCGCTGGAAGCGGTGGAAAATCCGGATCGTCTGACGGTGCGGATGATGGATTATGTGACGCCTGCAGAAGAAGTGCTGACGGAGAGCATGGAGCTGAATCATGCCCATGAAGAGGGAGAAATCCATGAGATCGAATATGACGAGCATATCTGGACATCTCCGGCGAACTGCGTGACATTGGCCAGAGCCGCAGCAGATGGGCTGATTGAGGCTGATCCGGCGAATCAAGCGTATTATGAGGAAAATCTGGAGATGCTGACAGATCAGCTGGAAGATCTGGACAGCAGATTCCGTCAGGCAGCAGAAAATGGAACGCGAAAAAAAATAATATTCGGCGATAAATTCCCCTTCCGTTATCTGGCTGATGAGTACGGGTTGGAATATGACGCAGCTTTTCCCGGCTGCGGCGCGGAGATGGAGCCCAGCGCCGCGTCGATCGCCCGGCTGATCGATGAGGTGGAGGCGGAACAAATTCCGGTGATTTACTATGTGGAGCTGAGCA
>CALWQE010000118.1 GCA_944383605.1 uncultured Lachnospiraceae bacterium | reverse complement strand
GACAGCAGAAGGCCCAGCACCATATATTCCACAAAATGCGCCGTCTTCCGGATCAGATGCTCGGTAATCCCGGTTCCGATCCCGATGGTTTCTGAAATCTGTTCTACCACCCGCAGCACCAGCTGGCTCTGGTCTGAAGACTGGCTGGCCGTTTTCATAGAGTTGGAATAAATAAAGAAAAGCCATGCCAGGGTCAGCGCTGTCCACAGAATTTCTCTTCTGTATAAGAAAAGCGCCGACGGCTCTTTATACATTCTCAGTTTCTTTTTCACCGCTCTCTTTTCTCCTTTCACCCTGCTGGCCACCTCAGCCCTCTGGGATAATGGTTTTTCAGCTGACGGCCATCTGATTTCCCCCAGCCTATCGTATAATCTTCTGTACATACGGCGCACCAGCCCTTTTCCATCTGCGCCGGTATGGATTCTCCCCGCAGGTAAGCAAAGCCCCTCTGATCCTCCAGGGGAATCCGCACCTGCCGCCTGAAGTCCTCCGGCTTCAGCGCCAGAGCCAGGGCATGGGCAGGCTCAAACCGTTTCTTTTTTATCTCCCCCAGCTCCAGCCCCGGCCTGAGCACTCTCAGACCGTCCAGCCTGGGCATCCCCTCCGGGAAAAGATAGAGATGATCCCCGAAGGCCAGATACCGTTCCGGGAGCGCCGTATTCAGCGCTTCCCGGCAAAATCCGGTAAATTCAGCGGGAAGCTTTCTGGCGGGAATGGCGGGACATGCCCAGTCTTTCCTTCCTCCGTCCTCCCCTGCCTGTCCTCTGTCCGGCCCTTCCTTTCGCAGCACTGCCGCGAAATGGCCCTCTCCCTCCAGCAGATGAGGCCAGAGACGGATGGTTCGGGCGGCAGCCGGGTCATGTCCCGGTATCCAGGCCGGATTTCCATGAGAAAAGCCCGGATACCCTTCTGGCTCCGCAATGCTGTACTCCGGATGTCTCTCCAGAAACCGGCAGACTGTCCCCTCATCCTCTTCCGGGGAAAAGGTGCAGGTAGAATATACCATGACGCCGCCGGGCGCCAGCATCTGTCCGGCCCACTCCAGTATTTCCTGCTGCCGGGCAGCGCAGCGGGCCACATTTTCCAGGCTCCACTGCTCCCTGGTTTTCGGATCCTTCCGGAACATTCCCTCCCCGGAGCAGGGGGCGTCCACCAGAATTTTGTCAAAAAACCCCTGGAACCTGCCGGCCAGCTTCTCCGGCTCTTCATTGGTTACGACACAGTTTCTCAGCCCCATCCGCTCCACGTTCTGAGAGAGAATCTTCGCCCGGCCGCTATGAATCTCATTAGAAACTAACAGCCCCCGTCCCTCCATCATGCCGCCGATCTGGGTAGTTTTCCCTCCGGGGGCTGCGCACAGATCCAGTACCCGCTCTCCCGGCCGGGGCGCCAGCAGCCCCGCCACCGCCATGGCGCTGGGCTCCTGAAGATAATATACCCCGGCTTCATGAAAGGGATGCTTCCCCGGGCGCTCCCCGGCCCCATAATAAAATCCGCCCTCTGCCCACGGCACAGGCTCCAGCGAAAACAGCTGCCTGGCCAGCAGCTGCCCGGCATTTCCTTTCAGCGGATTGATCCGCAGGCCCAGCCGGGGTGTCTCCTCATAGCTGGCGCGGAAGGCTTCCCACTGACTGCCCAGCAGCCCTTCCATTTTATTCAGAAAAGCCTCCGGAAGCTCCGGAAGGCTGATGGCTTCTTCCCTTTTTATCATACAAACAATTTCCTTTCTCCCTTACTCTGAACATCCGCCGCCGGATAGGCGGCACTCATTCAGGGATGCCAAATGCGCCCGCCAGATTTTCATCTTTGGTGGTGCGTCAGCTGCCGGGCGCATGATGGCCTGCTTTCCCCATTGTATCCTGTTTTCCCGCAAATGTAAACGGAATACCTGTTCCCCTGCTTGACTTTCTTCTCCTTCTCAGATAATATGAAGGCAGAGTCAGGCGGATATTCTTTATCCGCTTCGCTGCTTGCTCATAACCGAACAGACAAAAGGAAAGGAATTTCTATGATATATTTCACAACCTCCAACCGGCAGATCGCCGCCGCCCTCCGGCACAGGCTGGGACTGAAGGCCGCCCCGCCTTCTCTTCCCTTTCCCCTGTATGAAAGAGAGGGCGCGCTGCTCTGTCTGTCCGGGCCTGATCCGCTGGATATCGCTTCTGGGGTGTCAGCCCTTCTGGCCGCCCGTCCCGGCGGCAAAAATCTTCTGCTGATCTCCCTGGAGGAAGGGATTCCCCTGGAATCCGGCCGGTGTCCCCGGGAGTGGACGCTGTGCACCGGCTTCTGCGGCAAAGATGGCCGTCCCTGGTATCCGGACATTTTGGCCGCCCATCCCTTCTTCGAGGGAGGCGCCGCCTGGGAAGCCCCGGATCAGACAGCCTACTGGCTGTTCCGGGATCCCGGCGCCTGGGCCCTGGTACGGGCGGCCAGCCATTTCCTGGCGCCCCATCAGATTCTCTGCCTGCGGTGCGCCGGGCTGGAGGAAGGGCTGGCCAAAGAACCTTTCCGCAGGCTGACAGACTGGTGTCTTCAGGCTGACCGTCTTTTGTGCCAAAGAACGCCTGTCCTCACCGACCGGGAAGAAGAGACCATCCGGCAGCTGGCCGGCAGCATGTTTCTCTCCCATACCATGACCTTGCAGCTGAGGCAGCTGCTGATTTACCAGAAGCTGAGCCGGGGCAGCCTGGAGGAAGGCCTGTCCGGTTTTCTGGAACAGCTGAAGATGGAACCATGCCAAAATAAACGAGAAGGGAAGACCGCTTTTGAACAGCTCCGGCAGCATATCCTACTGTAAGCCATTTTCACATATTTATATAGAAGAGCGGGCGGCGGCGTTTCCCGCCTGCGCCCGGATTCTGGAACGGTATCCTGACGCAGCCCGGATTCCCATCCGCCACTATAAAGATCTTTTCAACCGTCCCAGGCAGGATTGGGCCATGCAGAAGCAGTCCCCTCAGCTGATCCTGGCGGTAAAGGAAGGGCGGCTGGTCTATCCGGGCGCTCCAGTCTGCCAGAGCTTCGGCAGCCAGTATTTTTATTACACCTCCTCTGTGATGAACTGTCTGTATGACTGCGAATACTGTTATCTCCAGGGGATGTATCCTTCCGCCAACCTGACGGTATTCGTCAACCTGGAGGATATTTTCCGGGAGACAGAGCAGCTGCTCTCCCGCCACCCGGTTTATCTGAGCGTTTCCTATGATACCGATCTGCTGGCCCTGGAAGGACTGACCGGATATCTGGAGCAATGGTGCCGTTTTACAGCAAAGCATCCGTCCCTCACCATCGAGGTGCGCACCAAGGGGGCAAATATAGCGGCCCTCCGGTCTCTCCCCTCCTGCGACCGGGTGATTTTTGCCTGGACCCTGTCGCCGGAGACGGTGATCCGCCGGTTCGAACACCGTACCCCCTCTCTGGCTGCCCGCCTGGCTGCCGCCAGAGCGGCGAAGGAGGCCGGTTTTTCCCTTCGCCTCTGTTTTGACCCGCTGATCCTGACCGCAGATTTCCAGACAGAAGCGGAGCCCTTTGTCCGCCGGGTATTTCAGGAAATCTCTCCGGATATGGTCCGGGACGCCTCCATCGGCGTCTTCCGGATCTCCGGCAGCTATCTGAACGCTATGCGGAAAAACCGTCCAGACTCAGCCGCTGTCCAGTATCCCTATGAAAATGACAGCGGCGTCTGCCATTACGGAAAGGCCCGCTCCGCCCGGATGACAGAGCTGTACCGGTCATTGCTGGCCCGCTACCTGCCCCGGGAGCAGATTTTTCTGTGGGAGGAAAACAGGAAGGAGGAAAACGGATGGAAACCATAAAATCCGCCGTAGTCACCGGCGCCTCCCGCGGCATCGGCCTGGCTGTCAGCCGGATGCTGCTGAAACGGGGAATGCGGGTATATGGCCTTGGCCGCTCTTTTTCCACCGAGCTGGCAGACTGCCCGGCTTTTATCCCCATTGTCTGCGATCTTTCCCACACCGCCCGGCTGGAGGAAACCGTCCGCCAGATCCGCCGGGAAACCCGGATCAGCCTGCTGGTCAATAACGCGGGAGCCGGTTATTTCGGCCCTCATGAGGAGCTGAATCCCCGGAAAATTCATGAGATGACGGCGGTAAACCTGGAAGCCCCCATGATCCTGACCCAGCTTTTCCTCCGGGATCTGAAGGCAGAGCGGGGAACGATCATTAATATATCCTCTGTCACCGCCCTCCAGACCAACACCCACGGCTGCGCCTACGGCGCTGCAAAGGCGGGGCTGACCAGCTTTTCCCGCAGCCTGTTTGAAGAAGTGCGCAAATACGGCGTCCGGGTGGCTGTGATTCACCCGGATATGACGGCTACTGATTTTTACCGAAACGCCGCATTCCGGGAAAGCGATGAAGCGGACGCCCGGCTTCTGCCGGAGGAGGTGGCCGAAGCCGCAGCCTGGATCCTCTCTCAGCGGGAGGGGATGGGCGTCACAGAAATGACAGTCAGGCCCCAGCGCCATGTGATAAGCAGAAAAGCAAAGAAAAAAACAGAAGGAGAATCCTATGGAACCACTTGAGATGTTAACCAGACAGTCTGTCAGCCCCCGGCTGATCGCAGACGTAGAAGATTTCCGCAGCAAATACCCTGTAGACAGCCAGGCAGCCAGCCGGGTCAGCCAGCCGCTGATGCCTTTCTATGGAAAGGACATCCTGGAGATGGCTATCAGCGCCCTGCTTCAGGGAGAAAACCTGCTGCTGTCCGGCGCCAAGGCTACCGGCAAAAATGTGCTGGCAGAAAACCTGGCCTGGATCTTTGGCCGCCCCGCCTACAACATGTCCTTTAACGTCAACACAGACAGCGCCTCCCTGATCGGCACCGATACCTTCCGTGACAACGAGGTGCAGCTGCGCAAGGGCCCTGTCTATCAATGCGCGGAATACGGCGGCTTCGGCATCTTCGATGAAATCAATATGGCCAAAAACGACGCCGTCTCTGTCCTCCACGCCACGCTGGACCACCGGCGGATCATCGACGTCCCCGGCTACGATAAAATCCAGCTTCACGATGCCGCCCGCTTCATCGGCACCATGAACTACGGCTATGCCGGTACCAAAGAGCTGAACGAGGCTCTGGTTTCCCGTTTCCTGGTCATCGACATGCCGCCTCTGAATGAAGAAACGCTGATGAAAATCCTGAATGAAGCCCTGCCCGGCGGAAAGCCTGCGGCCATGGAGCAGTTCTGCGGCCTTTTCCTGGATCTGCAGCTGAAGGCTTTTAACGGGGAAATTTCCACCAAGCCCCTGGATCTGCGCGGGATGCTGGCCGCTCTGCGCACTGTCCGGGCCGGCCTGAAGCCTGCTCTTGCCATTAAAATGGGCATTACCAATAAGAGCTTCGACATCTTCGAGCGGGAAATCATTGACGATGTGGTGCTGACCCGCATCCCCAATGACTGGACATCCGGCGATGTATTTGAAGCCTGACCATCTGTCACAGGGAAAGGAGGCATGACGCCATGCTGGATGAGGAAATTCAGTCCCTGCAGGAATTTCAGGGAAAAGACGAGGAGCTGTATCTTCTGGACACCCATCAGCTGGAAGCGGAAAACCGGATCCGCAATCTGGTATGGACCATCAGCGGCGATTATACCCTGGACGTTCAGCCTGACCTGGAGGCTTTCCGGAAATCAAAATATATCGCCCTGTATGATGCGGTCAAGCAGGGAGCTTTTTCCATGTTTTTTAACCGGGAGTCCCTGTCTATGTATATTGTGAAAAAAATCTACCTGTCAGCAGACAGCAAAAAACTGATGCAGCTGACCCAGCTGTGCGTGGACGCCTCCATCTATCCGAAAATCCGGACAGAACGGCTGGGCATCGACCAGCTGCGCCGCCTGGCCTTTGAGGATATTATGGAGCATGACATGGATTCTCTGACCCTTACCTGCCTGGGACAGGTGCAGCTGGCCATTATGGCGGATTTTCTGAAGGGCGGCTACCAGAGTGTGCGCCGGATCGCAGAAACGGTTCAGGAAATCAGCCGGCTGGGCGAAACCACAGATACGATGGAGATTATCCGGGCCATCGACCGGATTTATAATAAAGCGATAGACCCGGATTTCGAGAAGATCCACGGTTCTCTGGAGGACGTGCTGGCAGTGACGATGGAGGAGCTGCGGGAATTTAACTGGCAGGATTTCCTGGAGGAGGAAATGTATGAGGATATGCTGGACAAATATGTGAACCAGGTATCCCAGAACATCACCCACATCACCGACCTGGAAAACCGTCAGGAACGCCGCGCCCCCTCTGCCTCGGGCAAACAGATTATTACCGTGGATCAGGAAGCCCTGGAACGGCTCTATTCCTTTGTAGAGCTGAATTATGGACGTTCCTATCTGTCACGGCAGGAGCAGGAACGGATTAATTACACCATGTGCCGGGGCATTCACGACGGCTGCAGCCTTTATTTCACAGACGGCATCCTGAAGGATAAGGTAAAGATAAACTATCAGTATAAATACGCTTCCAAGCAGCTTGATAAAAATAAAAACCTGTACTACAAAAACCATCGAGTCGTCAAACAAAATATCGCGGTGCTGACCGATATCCTGAAAAAGTCTCTGGTACTGCGCAGCCAGATCGACTATGTCCGGGCTGATTACGGCATTCTTCAGCCCAATCAGCTGTGGAAGGTGGGCCGCACCAATGACAGCCGTCTCTTTTACCGGGAAATCAAAAAGGATAATTCGGATTTTGTGGTGGACGTCCTGGTGGACGGCAGCGGCTCTCAGAGCAGCCGTCAGGCTCAGGTGGCGATCCAGGCCTACATCATCAGTGAGGCTTTAAGCAATATCGCCATCCCCCATCGGGTAATGAGCTTCTGTACCTTCTGGGATTACACCATCCTGCGCCGCTTCCGGGAATATGACGAGGGCAGGCAGGCCAACCAGCGTATTTTTGAATATACCGCTACCTCCAATAACCGGGACGGCCTGGCCATTAAGGCGATCACCGACGGCCTGCTGAAACGGCCGGAAGATCATAAAATTCTGATTATCCTCAGCGACGGCCGGCCCAACGACATTGTGCTGAACCGGCCCGGCAGCCGCCAGCCTCAGCCCTACTGCGGCGATTACGCGGTAACGGATACAGCCTTTGAGGTCAGAAAAACCAGAAGCGCCGGCATCTCTGTGCTGGGCGTCTTTGCGGGAAAGGAAGAGGATCTGGCCGCCGAGAAAAAAATATTCGGGAAGGACTTCGCCTATATCCGCAATATTAATAACTTCTCCAACGTAGTGGGGATGTATCTGAAAAAGCAGCTGGACGAAATTTAAGGCCGCCTCTGTGCCTGCACAGGCGGCGGGCTATCCCCATCGAATATCCAGAAAGCAGAAAAAGACAGCGATAAACGTTTTTCTTTTCCGTTTCGCTGTCTTTTTCTGTCTCCTGTCAAAATCATCCGATCCATTTTTGTCGGAATCCATTGCATTTTCATGTTTTTTCATTATTTTGAATTTTTCAGGATTTTCTTTCTTATATAGTGAAATGTTTTTTTCTCCCCCTTTTCTGCCAGCATGGTAAGCAGGAAGAGCAGTTCCCTGTATGTATCCGGATGCATCAGGGCATAGTCTGTCCCATTTTTAAAATATTCCAGAGATGTCCGGTCTGTATAGTCCTTTCCCTTGTAGATCTTTGAAGCGGCCA